>NZ_JBQEKA010000027.1:26449-36510 GCF_052103615.1 Kerstersia sp.
GAGGCGTTCGCCCGCAATGCGGTCAACGGCAAAACCCAGCAGTCTTCCTACCCGGCCAATGGCGGTTGGCTGGGGCGGCGGCGGGCTGTCGGAGGGTTGGTCGGTGGCGCTCATTCGAAGATAATAGCAGCATGAATGATCAACTCAAGCCCCAAATAGGCACTGCCGCATCTCTTGAACAATTGCGGGTGCGCAACAGCTATGCCGCATTGCCCGAGGATTTCTATTCCCGTGTGCGGCCTATGCCGCTGCGGACAGCGCGGATGCTGCATGTGAACCCCGAGGGCGGCGCGCTGCTGGGCCTGGCGCCAGAGGCTTTGCAAAACGATGCTGCGCTGCAGGTCCTGTCGGGCGCCACGCCATTCCCTGGCGGCGAAAGCGTGGCTGCCGTTTACAGCGGCCACCAGTTCGGCGTCTGGGCCGGGCAGTTGGGCGATGGGCGGGCGCATTTGCTGGCGGAAGTTGAAGGGCCGAACGGCAGTTGGGAAGTCCAGCTGAAGGGGTCCGGGCGCACCCCGTATTCGCGCATGGGGGACGGGCGCGCGGTGTTGCGCTCTTCGGTGCGGGAATATCTGGCAGCCGAGGCCATGCATGGTCTGGGCATTCCGACCACACGGTCTTTGGCGCTGGTGACTTCCGATGACCCGGTGCGCCGCGAAACCATGGAGACGGCCGCCATTGTGACGCGCCTGGCCCCCAGTTTTGTCCGCTTCGGCTCATTTGAACATTGGTATGCGCAACGGCGCGCGGGTCTGTTGCAGCGCCTGTGCGATGACATCATCGACCGTTTCTACCCGGAATGCCGGGCAGGAGGGGGCGGCAATGAGGCCGTGGTGGCGCGCTGGCTGGCGGCCGTGACAGACAGAACAGCCGCGCTGATGGCGGATTGGCTGTCCGTAGGGTTTTGCCACGGCGTGATGAATACCGACAATATGTCTATTCTGGGGCTGACCATAGATTACGGCCCCTACGCTTTCATGGATGGCTTCAAGGCCAACCATATCTGCAATCATTCGGATCATGAAGGCCGCTACGCCTGGAATGCGCAGCCTGCCGTGGCGCACTGGAATCTGTTCCGGCTGGCTGAAGCGCTGCAGCCTTTGGTGCCGGACGCGGAAGTGCTGCGCGACGCCGTGCGGGGTTACGAGGCCGATTTCATGCGCCACTGGCGCGAACGCCAGCGCCGCAAGCTGGGTTTGGCGCAATGGCGCGCCGAAGAAGATGACACCCTGATGGATGGCCTGTGGCGTCAGATGCACACATCCGGGGCCGATTTCACCTTGAGCTTCCGCGCGCTGGCCAATGTGGCGCAAGGCGACACCAGCCCGTTCCTGGACCAGTTCGTTGACCGGGCCGGGGCGGCGCAATGGCTGCAAACCTATCAGGCCCGTCTGGCGCAGGATGGCCAGGCGCCGGATGCCGTCGCCGCCGCCATGAATCGCGCCAATCCGCTGTATGTCTTGCGCAATCACCTGGCGGAACTGGCAATCCGGGCGGCCGAGCAGGGGGATGCCGGCGAAATCGACCGTTTGCTGGATTGCCTGCGCAATCCCTGGGATGCCAGGCCCGGTTTGGAGCACTATGCCCGGCAGGCGCCTGACTGGTCTGCGGGGCTGGTCATCAGTTGTTCGTCCTGAAAATGTCATAATGCGGCAGTTCGGCGTGCCGCAGCGGCGGCAATGCGCCAGGGCGTGTGCTGTCAGCCTACCTCGATATTCGCCTTTTTTAAGTCTCTTGCTTTTTTAGAGTCCTGCTCATGTCCGGTAACACCCTAGGAAAACTGTTTTGCGTGACGAACTTCGGTGAGTCCCACGGGCCAGCCATCGGCTGTGTCGTTGATGGCTGTCCGCCAGGGCTGCCGCTGTCCGTGGAGGATATCCAGCTGCAACTGGATCGCCGCCGTCCCGGCACCTCGCGCCATGTCACGCAGCGCCAGGAAGCAGACCAGGTCGAGATCCTGTCTGGCGTCTATGAAGGCCTGACCACAGGAACGCCCATCGGGCTGCTGATCCGCAATACGGACGCGCGCAGCAAGGATTACGGCAATATTCTGGATACTTTCCGGCCCGGCCATGCCGACTATGCCTACTGGAAAAAGTACGGCGTGCGGGATCCGCGCGGCGGCGGCCGTTCTTCCGCCCGCCTGACCGCCCCTACGGTGGCTGCCGGCGCGATTGCGCGCAAATGGCTGGAAGCCCGCTGCGGCGTGCGGGTGCGTGGCTATATGAGCCAATTGGGGCCCATCGCCATTCCCTTTGAATCCTGGGACGAGGTGGCCAACAACCCCTTTTATGCGCCCAACGCAAGCATCGTGCCGGAACTGGAAGCCTATATGGACCAGTTGCGCCGGGATGGCGATTCGATCGGGGCGCGTATCGAAGTGGTGGCCGAAGGCGTGCCTGCGGGTTGGGGCGAGCCTATCTATGACCGCCTGGATGCGGATATCGCGCATGCCATGATGGGGCTGAATGCGGTCAAAGGCGTTTCCATTGGCGCCGGTTTTGAATCCATCGCGCAGCGCGGCTCGGAACATGGCGATGAGCTGACGCCCGACGGTTTCCTGAGCAACCATGCCGGCGGCGTGCTGGGGGGAATTTCTTCGGGCCAGGCGGTCACGGTATCGCTGGCCATCAAGCCTACCTCCAGCATTCGGGTTATGCGCCAGTCGGTCAACCGGGCAGGCGAGCCGGTGGAAGTGCAGACGCTGGGGCGTCACGACCCTTGCGTAGGCATACGCGCCACACCGATAGCGGAAGCTTTGCTGGCCCTGGTGCTGGCCGATCATGCTCTGCGCCAACGCGGCCAGGCGGGCGAGACGGCGCAGGGCTGATTTTGCGGCAGAGCGGGCGCTGGCGCCGCAGGGACGGGCTGGCGCAGATAGCGCCAGCGGCCAGGCGGTCTGTCAGAACCGTGTTTTTACAGCCTCTTTTTCTGTCTGGCAGCCTGTCCAAAAGACGGATTAACGGCCAGCCCCCATAGCCCCCAGGTGATTCGGCAGGCCCGGATTGTTTCCATGCTTGGCATAATGATTTCATGGCCTCACCGGGTGGCAAGCAGCGCAATCTGCGCCAGCCCCTTCAAGAAGCGAGTGAAAATCATGGCATTGACCCTTTATGACAAGCTCTGGCGCGACCATCTGGTGCACCAGGAATCCGACGGCTCCTGTCTGATCTATATCGACCGGCAATTGCTGCATGAAGTGACCAGCCCGCAGGCTTTTGAAGGCCTGACGCTGGCCGGCCGCAAGCCGTGGCGCGTCAGTGCCAACCTGGCGGTGGCCGATCACAACGTTCCGACCAAAAATCGCAGCGCCGGTATTGAAGATCCGATCTCCAAGTTGCAGGTCGATACGCTGGATGCCAACTGCGCGACTTACGGCATTACCGAATTCCCGATGACGGATGTCCGTCAGGGGATTGTTCACGTGGTTGGCCCGGAGCAAGGCGCGACTTTGCCGGGTATGACGGTGGTGTGCGGTGATTCGCATACCAGCACGCACGGCGCGGTGGCCGCGCTGGCTTTTGGCATCGGCACCTCCGAGGTCGAGCATGCGCTGGCCACGCAGACCCTGACCATGAAGAAGAGCCTCAACATGCTGGTCAAGGTCGAAGGCAAGCTGCCTTTCGGCTGTACCGCCAAGGACGTGGTGCTGCATGTGATCGGCATTATCGGCACGGCAGGCGGTACGGGGCATGCCATCGAATTCGCGGGCAGCACGATTCGCGAGCTGTCGGTGGAAGGCCGCATGACCATCTGCAATATGGCCATCGAAGCCGGTGCCCGTTCGGGCCTGGTGGCTGTGGATGACAAAACCGTGGACTATTTCCGCGGCCGTCCTTTCGCGCCCAGCGGCGTGTTGTGGGATCAGGCCGTGACGTACTGGCGGACGTTGCATTCCGACCCCGGCGCGCATTTCGACCGAGTGGTGGAAATCGACGCGCGCGAGATCAAGCCGCAAGTCAGCTGGGGCACCTCGCCGGAAATGGTCTTGCCAGTCGATAGCCGCGTGCCGGATCCCGACCGCGAACGTGACGACGTCCGCCGCAGCGGCATGGAGCGGGCGCTGGAATACATGGGCTTGACCCCCAACACGCCTTTGGTGGATATCCGGGTGGACCGCGTTTTCATCGGTTCCTGCACCAATTCGCGCATCGAGGATTTGCGTGCTGCGGCTGAGGTCGCGCGCGGCAAGCGCGTGGCGCGCAACGTCAAGCAAGCCATGGTCGTGCCGGGTTCTGGTCTGGTGAAGCTGCAGGCCGAGCGCGAAGGGCTGGACCGCATCTTCATCGACGCCGGTTTTGAATGGCGCGATCCGGGCTGCTCCATGTGCCTGGCGATGAATGCCGACCGCCTGGAACCGGGCGAGCGCTGCGCTTCCACGTCCAACCGTAATTTCGAAGGCCGTCAGGGCATGGGCGGGCGCACCCACCTGGTCAGCCCCGCCATGGCAGCCGCGGCCGCCATTGCCGGCCATTTCGTTGATGTCAGGAATTTCAGGTAAGCCATCATGCAAGCATTTACCATACACGAAGGCCTCGTCGCCCCCCTGGATCGGGAAAACGTCGATACCGACCTGATTATTCCCAAGCAATTCCTGAAGTCCATCAAGCGCACCGGCTTTGGCCCCAACCTGTTTGACGAGCTGCGTTACCTGGATCACGGCGAGCCCGGCATGGACAACAGCAAACGTCCGCTGAACCCGGACTTCGTGCTGAACCAGCCGCGTTACCAAGGGGCTTCCGTGCTGCTGGCACGCAAGAACTTCGGCTGCGGTTCCAGCCGCGAGCACGCGCCCTGGGCCTTGAGCCAATATGGCTTCCGCGCCATTATTGCGCCTTCATTTGCTGATATTTTCTTTAATAACAGCTTCAAAAACGGTTTGCTGCCCATCATTCTGTCGGAACTGGACGTGGCGCGCCTGTTTGATGAAGTGAAAGCCTTCCCCGGCTACAAACTGACGGTGGATCTGGCGCGTCAGGTCATTATCAAACCGGAAGGCGGCGAGTTGCCGTTCGATATTGATGAATTCCGCAAGCATCGTTTGCTCAATGGTTTGGACGATATCGGCCTGACGCTGCAAAAAGCCGACATGATCCGCCAATTTGAAGCGGAACGGCTGGCGCGTCACCCCTGGCTCGAAAGCCGCCAGTTGCGCTGATTTCACACGGGCGCTACCGGCTGACGGCCAGTAGCGCCTCTGTTTGCCCCAGAGGATTTTCCGCTGGGGGTGTGAATGCACATAATTCTCCCTTTAACTTTTCATAAAACGATCTCTCATGGCTCACAAAATCGCAGTGCTTCCCGGTGATGGCATCGGCCCCGAAATCGTCGCTCAAGCGGTCCGCGTCCTGCAGGCCTTGAATCTGCCGCTGGAAATCGCGCAAGCACCGGTGGGCGGCGCTGCCTATGATCTGCATGGGCATCCGCTGCCGCCCGCCACGCTGGCGCTGGCGCAGGAATCCGACGCCATTCTGTTTGGCGCGGTGGGAGATTGGAAGTACGACAAACTGGCGCGTGAGCTGCGCCCGGAACAGGCTATTCTTGGCTTGCGCAAGGCATTGGGCCTGTTTGCCAACCTGCGCCCGGCGATTCTGTACCCGGAATTGGCTGCGGCTTCCACGCTCAAGCCTGAAGTGGTGTCCGGCTTGGATATCCTGATCCTGCGCGAATTGACCGGCGATATCTACTTCGGCACGCCGCGCGGCGTGCGGACGGCGGAAGATGGCGCATTCCAGGGCCAGCGCGAAGGTTTCGACACCATGCGCTACGCCGAAAGCGAAGTGCGCCGGATTGCTCATCTGGGTTTCCAGTCGGCTCAGAAGCGCAATCGCAAGCTGTGCAGCGTGGACAAGGCCAATGTGCTGGAAACCTCGCAGTTCTGGCGCGATATCGTGATTGACGTGGCGCGTGAGTATCCCGATGTGGAACTGAGCCACATGTATGTGGACAACGCTGCCATGCAATTGGTGCGCGCCCCGCGCCAGTTCGACGTCATTGTGACCGGCAATCTGTTTGGCGACATCCTGTCTGACGAAGCCGCCATGCTGACGGGTTCCATCGGCATGTTGCCTTCGGCATCGTTGAACGAAAAACGCCAGGGCCTGTACGAGCCCAGCCATGGTTCGGCGCCTGATATCGCGGGCAAGAATCTGGCGAACCCGCTGGCGACCATCCTGTCGGCGGCGATGCTGCTGCGCTATTCGCTGGATCTTGGCGAACAGGCGGAACGTGTGGAAGCGGCGGTGCGCAAGGTGCTGGCGGATGGCTTGCGCACGGCGGATATTTACGAGGAAGGCACGCGCAAGGTCGGCACCACGGAGATGGGCGACGCGGTGCTGGCCGCGCTGTAACAGGCGCGCAGCCCGGGCCGGCATCTGGCTGCGGCCAGACAGCGCGGCTGCGGGCGGCAGGCAAAAGGTGTACGCCAGTCTTGGCCGCAGCGATACCGGATGTTGGGGTATCGGGCGGAAAACATCGGGCGGAAACCATTGAGCGGAAACCATCAGGCATCGCCAGGCAGGCCACCGGTTAAGGCGGGTGGCCTGCCTTTGTGTTTTATGCCGCCGATCATGGCTGGCCGGCAGGGGGCTGGCAATTGTTGCGTCCGTTTTACGCCGCCCTGAAAAATGGCGCATTATTTGGCGGAAAACCCAGGTAAACCCTGGTAATTCTGATACATTCTTATACCTAGGGCCATGCTGTCAGGAGCGGACGGCATGGCTTGTTCTTCACATATAAAACAGAGCGAATACAGATGACTCAAGCCGTCGGTCTGGTCGGCTGGCGCGGCATGGTGGGATCCGTCCTCATGCAGCGCATGCGCGACGAAAATGATTTTTCCCTGATTGAACCCGTCTTTTTCACCACCAGCCAGGTGGGCGGCGCCGCGCCGTCCTGGGCTGCTGGCGCGGGTCCCTTGCAAGACGCCTACGATATTGAGGCGCTGGCAAAACTGCCGATTATTGTGACGGCGCAGGGCGGCGACTATACCAAGGCGGTGCACGGCAAACTGCGCGCATCCGGCTGGAAGGGCATCTGGATCGACGCAGCCAGCTCGCTGCGCATGAATGACGACTCCATCATCGTGCTGGACCCGGTCAACCGCAACGTCATCGACGCGGCGCTGAACCGTGGCGTGCGCGACTTCGTCGGTGGCAATTGCACCGTCAGCTGCATGCTGATGGGGCTGTCCGGTCTGTTCCAGCATGACCTGGTCGAGTGGATGACCAGCATGACCTATCAGGCGGCATCTGGCGGCGGCGCGCAGCACATGCGTGAACTGCTGACCCAGTTCGGCCTGGTCAATGAGTCCGTGCGCCCGCTGCTGGATGACCCGGCATCGGCTATTTTGCAGATCGACCGCGGCGTGCTGGATTTGCAGCGTAGCGGCAATCTGCCGACCGAGCGTTTTGGCGTGCCGCTGGCCGGCAACCTGATTCCCTGGATCGACTCCGACCTGGGCAACGGTGTGTCGCGCGAAGAGTGGAAGGCTGAAGCGGAAACCAACAAGATCCTGGGCCGTGGCGCCGCGTTCGGTAGCGAAGCCACGCCTATTGATGGCTTCTGCGTGCGCATTGGCGCGATGCGCTGCCACAGCCAGGCGCTGACGATCAAGCTCAAGCGCGATGTGCCGCTCGATGAAATCACCGACATCATCGCGCAGGGTACGGATTGGGCCAAGGTCATCCCGAATGACAAGGAATCCACCGTCCATGGCCTCACGCCAGTGGCTGTGACCGGCACGCTGGATATTCCGGTGGGGCGTCTGCGCAAGCTGTCGATGGGCAAGGATTACCTGGGCGCCTTTACCGTGGGCGACCAATTGCTCTGGGGCGCGGCCGAGCCGCTGCGCCGCATGCTGCGTATCGCCATCGGCGAACTGTAATCGGGCAGATTCGAGGGAAGGCCATGGCGGCCTTCCCCGAGAACGTGTTTATGACCTGTTTCCTGCCGTGCCAGGATCAGGTCATAAACACGTTCTAAGGGAGTAAGTTGTGGACGCGCAATTTGGGCAGGGCTATGGTCTGGTGCTGGGTACAGTCCTGCTGGCAATCGTGGCATTCTGGGTCGCGCTGATGCTGCGCCGCGCAGGGGCCAGGCAGGATACGGACGATAGCGGCTGCGCTGATCACGGCAGCGAAAATACCGATGCCGACGATGAGGCGGTAGATCAGGCAAGTGAGTCTGATGATTCTGATGGCTCAGATAGTGCTGGCGGCTCCGCGCCTGCTCAAGACGCCATGCAGGCCCGGCGTCTTGAGCTGGCGCGCCAGAAATTCGAGCAGCAGTTGTCTGCCATAGATCTGGATCTGGATGCGCCGTCAGCGGCTGATTCGGCTCAGGATGCAGAACGTCCTGGCCAGCAAAAAGGCAGCCGTTGATGGCGCGCAGGATTGCGCTGGGAGTAGCCTACGAGGGCTCATCCTGGTTGGGCTGGCAGACTCAGGCAGGCGGCAATACCGTTCAGGATGAACTGGAAAAAGCCTTGCTTGCCTTTACCGGCGGGCCGGTGCCGACGATTTGCGCAGGACGCACCGACACTGGCGTGCACGCCTGCCTGCAAGTCGTGCACCTGGATACCGAGCTGGAACGGCGTGATGTCGCCTGGATCCGCGGCTTGAATGCCCATCTGCCGGACAGCATTGCCGTGCAGTGGGCACGGGAAGTGCCCGAAGACTTCCATGCGCGGTTTTCGGCGCAGGCCCGCACCTATGTGTATCTGCTCTGGAACCGCCCTTATCGTTCGCCCTTGTGGGCAGGACGTGCCGGCTGGTGTTTTCGGCCCCTGGACGTTGAGGCCATGCGTGCCGCAGCGGCCCACTTGCTGGGCGAGCATGACTTCAGCAGTTTCCGTTCGTCGCAATGCCAGGCGGCGCATCCGGTGCGTGTCATGCAGCGCCTGGATATTCAGCGCCATGGCGACATGATTGTTTTTGTGCTCAAGGCCAATGCTTTTCTGCATCATATGGTGCGCAATATCATTGGTTCGCTGGTGTATGTCGGCCAGGGGCGTTATAGCGTGGCGCGCATGCAGGAATTGCTGCAGGAGCGCGACCGGCGCCGGGCGGCGCCGACCTATTCGGCGGCAGGGCTGTATTTATGCGCGGTGGACTATCCTGCGCAATATGATTTGCCCTGTCAGGATGGCCTGGAAGTCATGCCCGGACTGCGCCTGTCTGCCACCGGCGAACTGAGCATCCGGCATCAGGGCTGAACGCCGTGGCGTAGCAGGCCTGGCGGATGAATCCCAAGGAACAGGAAAAACATGACGAGAATAAAAATCTGCGGCCTGACGCGGCCTGAAGATGTGAAAATGGTCGTGCGTCAAGGCGTGGACGCGCTGGGTTTTGTGTTCTATCCGCCCAGCAAGCGTTATGTGACGCCGGAGCAGGCCGCGGCGCTACGGGATCTGGTGCCGCCGTTCGTGACGGTTGTGGCGCTGTTTGTGAATGCGGCGCGTGAAGAGGTCGAAAGTGTATTGCGCCAGGTGCGCCCGCATCTTTTGCAGTTCCATGGCGATGAAAGCGCGGCGCAATGCATGTCCTATGGGCATCCTTGGCTCAAGGCCTTGCGTGTTCCCAAAGAAGGGGGCGTGACAGGCGAAGCGCTGGCCTTGCAAATGCAGGCTTACCCCCAGGCTGATGGCTGCCTGCTGGATACGGACAGCCCGGGCTATGGCGGCAGCGGAACTGTCTTCGATCATGGCTTGCTGGATGGCTGGAGTGAACAGGCGCGCGGGCGCTTGATTCTGTCTGGCGGATTACACGAAGGCAATGTGGCGCAAGCCATACGCCGGGTGCGTCCGGTTGCCGTGGATGTCAGCAGCGGTGTCGAGGCATCGCCTGGCATCAAAAGCGCTGAAAAAGTGCGCCGTTTTGTTGAGGCGGTCCGGCAGGCCGGCGTTTGAAAACGGCCCGTCCGGGAACCTGACGCGCCTGATGCTGCATCAGGCAGATGGCCGCCAGCCGATGTCTGGCGGCCATTTTGTTGGCAAATGCTTGTCGATCAGATCGCGTCGCCGTTTTCACCGTCGTCGGAGTCGGTGTTCTTGGCTTCTTCGA
>NZ_JBQEKA010000028.1:0-36445 GCF_052103615.1 Kerstersia sp.
CATCCACGACATTGTCGTCTGCCGGCTGGGCTTCTTCCTGAGCGCCGCCGGCCTGGGCCTGCTGCGCCTGCATGTCGGCGTAAACCTTTTCACCCAGCTTCTGCGAAGCGGTCGTCAGGGCTTCCACCTTGGCTTCCAGTTCGGCCTTGTCGGCATTGTCCTTCAAGGCAGCTTCCACATCGGCCACGGCCTTCTCGATGGCTTCCTTCTCGGAGGCTTCGAGCTTATCGCCGTGCTCGCCCAGCGACTTGCGGGTGGCGTGCACCAGCGCATCGGCCTGGTTGCGGACCTGAGCCAGCTCGGCAACCTTGCGGTCTTCCTCGGCATTGACCTCGGCATCCTGCACCATGCGCTGGATTTCTTCTTCGGTCAGACCGGAGTTGGCCTTGATGGTGATCTTGTTTTCCTTGCCAGTGCCCTTGTCTTTGGCCGACACATGCAGAATACCGTTGGCGTCGATGTCGAACGTGACTTCGATCTGCGGCAGGCCGCGCGGTGCCGGCGCAATGCCTTCCAGATTGAATTCGCCCAGCATCTTGTTGCCGGCGGCGATTTCACGTTCACCCTGGAACACCTTGATGGTCACCGCAGGCTGGTTGTCGTCAGCCGTGGAATACACCTGCGCATGGCGCGTCGGGATCGTGGTGTTCTTCTGGATCATCTTCGTCATGACACCGCCCAGCGTCTCGATACCGAGAGACAGCGGCGTCACGTCGAGCAGCAGTACGTCCTTGCGGTCGCCAGACAGCACCGAGCCCTGGATAGACGCGCCAGCAGCCACCGCCTCATCCGGATTGACGTCCTTGCGCGGTTCCTTGCCGAAGAATTCCTTCACGGCTTCCTGCACCTTGGGCATGCGGGACATACCGCCGACCAGGATCACATCGTCGATTTCGGAAACCTTGACGCCAGCATCCTTGATGGCCACGCGGCAAGGTTCGATGCTGCGGGCAATCAGGTCTTCGACCAGCGCTTCCAGCTTGGCGCGGGTGATCTTCAGGTTCAAGTGCTTGGGACCGGACGCATCTGCCGTGATGTAAGGCAGGTTGATTTCGGTCTGCTGGCTGGACGACAGCTCGATCTTGGCCTTTTCAGCGGCTTCCTTCAGGCGTTGCAGCGCCAGCACATCCTTGGACAGATCAACGCCTTGTTCTTTCTTGAACTCGTCGATGATGTAGCTGATGATGCGCTGGTCGAAGTCTTCGCCGCCCAGGAAGGTGTCGCCGTTGGTGGACAGCACTTCAAACTGTTTTTCGCCATCGACGTCGGCGATCTCGATGATGGACACGTCAAACGTGCCGCCGCCCAAGTCATAGACGGCGATCTTGCGGTCGCCTGCTTCGCTCTTGTCCAGGCCGAAGGCCAGGGCAGCCGCCGTCGGCTCGTTGATGATGCGCTTGACTTCCAGGCCAGCGATACGGCCAGCATCCTTGGTTGCCTGACGCTGGCTGTCATTGAAGTAGGCCGGCACCGTAATGACGGCTTCGGTCACTTCTTCGCCCAGATAGTCCTCGGCAGTCTTTTTCATCTTGCGCAGGACTTCGGCCGACACCTGGGGAGGCGCCAGCTTCTTGCCGCGCACTTCCACCCAGGCATCACCGTTGTCGGCCTTGATGATGGAGTAAGGCATCAAGTCGATGTCTTTCTGCACTGCTTTTTCGTCGAACTTGCGGCCGATCAGGCGCTTCACCGCGAACAGCGTGTTGCGCGGGTTGGTCACTGCCTGACGCTTGGCCGGCGCGCCGACCAGGGTTTCACCGTCATCCATGTAGGCGACGATGGAAGGCGTGGTGCGGGTGCCTTCGGCATTTTCGATAATGCGGACCTGGCCGCCTTCCAGAACTGCCACGCAGCTGTTGGTGGTGCCCAGGTCGATACCAATGATTTTGCTCATGTCTAGAGTACCTTGCTAAATAGTCAGATTCGTTGCTTGCCGGGCATCACGCCCTCATGCTGGACTATCTGGGGACGATCGACGCAATTTCAAGCGCCCCCGCTGAGAATAAACGGCGGCTTACTGCTGGCCTGCCGAGACCATCACCAGCGCCGGGCGCAGCACGCGCTCGGAGATCAGGTAGCCCACCTGCAGGGTATTGGCCACCGTGTTGGCCGGGTGTTCCGACGGCACGCTGGAAATCGCCTGATGCAGATTAGGGTCAAAGCGCTCGCCGGGGGCCGGCGCAATCTGCTTGAGCTGATGGCGCTCAAACGCGGCGGACAACTGCTTGAGCGTCACATCCACGCCTTCGCGCAAGGCTTCGGCCGTCTGGTTTTCCAGCGCCAGCGCGGCTTCCAGGCTATCACGCACCGGCACCAGGCTTTCGGCAAACGATTCAATGCCGAACTTGCGGGCCTTGGCTACATCTTCCTGGGAACGGCGGCGCACGTTTTCTGCCTCGGCATGGGCGCGCAGCACCTGATCCTTCAGTTCAGCGATTTGGGCCAGCGCCTCGTCGAGCTGTGCCTGCAGATCCGGCTGCCCGGTTTGTTCCGGCAGGTCTTCCGGTTGCACCTGGTCGGGCGAATTGCTATCCGTCATGTCGATTTTCTCCGCAAAATTCATATCAAATGGTCCGCTACCAGGCGGGATGCCAAACAGCGCCGGCACCACCCAGCCCTAACAGCAGCGCCGGGCCGCAGAGGCCCGATCAGGCCAGATCACACCTTCGCGCTAATAACTGGGGGCAATCCTGCCGGTTTCAAGACCCGCCCGCCAAGAAACCGCTGGTGCTTCCCTCGCCGGGCTGACGCCAATCAACGCAAGGCGGCCAGCCGCCCGGCGATCAAATCCGTCAATGCCGCCAGCCAGGCCGGCGCATCATTCATCACCGGCAGGTAGCGGAACTGGCGGCCGCCCGCCTGCAGAAAGGCCTCCCGGCCTTCCATCGCGATTTCTTCCAGGGTTTCCAGGCAATCCGAGGTAAACCCCGGGCACACCACATCCACGCTTGCTACACCTGACTTACCCCAGGCTTTCAGCGTGCCCTCGGTATCGGGCTCCAGCCACTTGGCCGGCCCGAAACGGCTTTGAAAGGACACCACGCAGCGTTCCGCCGGCAACGCCAGCGCCTCGGCCAGGGCCTGCGCCGTTTGCAGGCAATCACGATAGTAGGGATCGCCACGCTCTATGCAGGCGCGCGGCAGCCCATGGAAGCTCAGCAATAAACGCTCGGGCTCGCCATCGGCGCGCCAGCGCTGGCGGATGGCCGAAGCCATGGCGCCGATATACCCTTCATCCAAATGAAAACGCTTGATGAACGACAGTTCGGGCTGATCGCGCATCTGCGCCGCGACACGCGCCACCTGATCCACGGCAGTTGCCGTGGTGCTGGCCGCGTACTGGGGATACAGAGGCACGCACAGAATGCGCTCGCACCCCGCATCCTTGAGCGCTTGCAAGGCTTGCTGCACTGACGGCTGCCCGTAGCGCATGCCTACCGCCACTTCCGCATCCAGGCCCTTGGCCGCCAGACCGGACTGGACGGCCTGGGCCTGGCGCCGGGTGTACACCAGCAGCGGCGACCCGCCCTCCATCCAGATGCTGGCGTAGCGCGGCGCCAGACGGGCCGGGCGCCGTGTCAGGATCGCCCCGTGCAGCACCGGCTTCCAGAGCCAGGACGGCAGCTCGATCACACGCGGGTCGGACAGGAATTCCGCCAGATAACGCCGGATCGCGGCAGGAGTCGGCGCATCTGGCGTGCCCAGATTGAGCAGCAGCACGCCCTGCCGCCCGTAGGCCTGTTCCCTGGCGGACGCCTGAGGAACATCAAACGGATTGGCAAGCCGGGGCTCTGGCAGGTATTTCACGGGTTTCCTCAGGAATTGGGCTGGCTGAGCGCATTGGAAAGCAGCCTGGCAGTGATGTCCACAATGGGAATGACCTTGTCATAGGCCATGCGCGACGGCCCCACCACCCCTAGCGTTCCCACGACCTTGCCATCGACGCCATAAGGCGCCGTCACGACGCTGATATCCTCGAAAGGCATCAGCTGCGATTCGCCGCCGATATAAATCTGCACCCCCTGCGCGCGGCTGGACACATCCAGCAATTGCAGCAGTTCAGTGCGCTTTTCAAACAACGAGAACATGCGGCGCAAACGGTCCATATCAGACGTGATGTCCTCGACTTCCAGCAACTTGCGCTCGCCGGAAATCAGCACGGCATCGCCTTCATTCTCGACATCAGCACTGGTTTCCACTGCCGCCATCATCAGGCGTGAAATATCTTCGCGCAATTGATCCAGCTCGGAAGCCAGCGTGCGCTTGACGACATCGAACGACTTGCCGGCGAAATGCATATTGAAATAGTTGGCCGCTTCCAGCAGCTCCGGCTCGGCATAATCACGCGGCGTGATCAGGATGCGGTTCTGCACATCGCCGTCGGGCGTAATGATGATCAGCAGCACCCTGCGCTCGGACAGCCGGATGAATTCGATCTGCCGGAAGACCTGGGAGCGCTTGGGTGTCAGCACCACTCCGGCGAACTGCGTCAGGTTGGACAGCATGCTGGCTGCCGCCGAGGCCGTGCGCACCGGGTCGGCAATCGGCAGGCGTGTTTCAAAGCTGACGCCCCCAGGCTCGAACGGACGCGCCGCCAGCAGCGTATCGACAAACACGCGATATCCCCGCGGCGTCGGCACGCGGCCGGCAGACGTGTGCGGGCTGTGTATCAACCCGATTTCTTCAAGGTCGGCCATGATATTGCGTATAGAGGCCGGCGACAGGTCGAACACTTTCGACAGCGTGCGCGAACCGACAGGCTGTCCATCAGCGATGTACCGTTCTATCAGGGCCTTGAGCAGAGAGCGTGCGCGATCATCCATCATGAGTTCATTTTAGGATGCTTTTACATCCCTATGAATAGATGGCGGTCGATATAATCGCGCCAGTAACGTCAACCCAGCCCTGGTCGGGCGTTGTGGCCCTGGCGCAGGCACCGCCCGCGCGCCGGATTCGGCCATACCCCGGCATGGCGGCCCCGCCGCCAGCAGCCAGGCTGGGCCAGGCCTGTTTAATATGACGCAGGAACATTCGCCCGCCGGAACCATCCGGTTCAAGAATGCCCGCTGCGCCTTGCACCCTGCCAGGAATTCATGCATTTTTCCACCGTCGCACTGATTGGCCGCTATCAGGATACCCACCTGGATGCCTTGCTGGGCAGCCTGGGCGATCTCCTGACCGAAGCAGGCCGCCATGTACTGGTCGAAGCAGAAACCGCCCGCTACACCGGGCTGAAACGGTTCCCCCTGGCAACCTACGATGAAATCGGCCGCCAGGCGGAACTGGCGATTGTCGTGGGCGGCGATGGCACCATGCTGGGCGCCGCGCGCCAGCTGGCGCCATACCGTGTGCCGGTTGCAGGCATCAACCATGGCCGGCTGGGATTCATCACGGACATCCCCCTGCCGCAGGCGCACGACGCGCTGCGCGACCTGCTGGCCGGACGCTATAACGCGGAAGACCGCATGATGCTGACCGGCCGCGTGCTGCGCGAAGGCGAAATCCTGTGCCAGGCCTGCGCGCTCAACGACGTTGTCCTGAGCCGCGCCGGCCGTGGCGGCATGATAGAAATGCGCCTGGAAGTCGATGGCGTGTATATGAATACGCAGCGCGCCGACGGCATCATCGTCGCCACGCCCACTGGCTCCACCGCCTATGCCTTGGCCGCCAGCGGCCCTATCGTCCACCCCGGCATAGAAGCCATGGTGCTGGTGCCGGTATCGCCGCAAACGCTCTCCAACCGGCCCATCGTTCTGCCGCCCACCGGTGTTCTCAGCATCACCCTGACCTCCATGAGCCGGGTCGAAGCCGGGGCCAGCATTCACTTCGATATGCAATCCTGGTCGGAACTCCAGCCCGGAGACCGCATTGAGGTCCTGCGCGCCCCAGATACCATCCGTTTCCTGCACCCGCCGGGCTACAGCTTCTTTTCCACCCTGCGCCACAAGCTACACTGGAACGTCATGCCCAGAATGGATGACCAGGACGAGTAAACCATCATGCTGCATTCGCTGCACATCCGCGATTTCGTCATTGTCGATGAGGCCGAAATCCGTTTCGGCCCTGGCTTTAGCGTATTTTCCGGCGAAACCGGCGCGGGCAAATCCATTCTGATCGACGCCCTGGCGCTGTGCCTGGGCGCGCGCGGCGATGCCGGCGTGTTGCGCGAAGGCGCCAGCCGCGCCGACATCCACGCCAGTTTCACCCCGCCCGCCGAATTGAACGCCTGGCTGCAGGCGCATGACCTGGATGCCGGCGGCGAACTGGTGCTGCGCCGCGTGATCGACGCCCAGGGCCGCAGCCGCGCCTATGTCAACGGCGCGCCGTCCACCCTGACGCAACTGCGCGAGCTGGGCGAACAATTGGTGGATATCCACGGCCAGCATGCGCACCAAAGCTTGATGCGCAGCGATGCCCAGCGCGACCTGCTCGACACTCATGGCGAACTGACGCCGCTGGCGCGCCAGACCGAACAGGCCTGGAAACATTGGCACAGCCTGACGCGCCAGATTGAACGGCTGGAACGCGACGCCGATGCCCGCCAGGAACGCGCCGATCAGCTGCAATGGCAACTGGACATGCTGCACAGTGTCAATCTGCAACCCGGCGAATGGCCGCGCCTGCAAGCCGAACATGACAGGCTGGCGCACGCCCAGGCGCTGCTCGATGGCGGCGCCCAGGCCCTGAGCCTGCCGGACGACGACCAGGGCGCGCTGCACCTGCTGTCTGGCGCCATCGGCAAGCTGAACCATTTGCTGCGCCACGATACCGCGCTGACCGCCATCCGCGACACACTGGAATCCGCCCGCATCGCCGCCAGCGACGCCATTTCGGAATTGCGTGATTATGTCGAGCGCATGGATCTGGACCCGGAAAACCTCGCCCGCGCCGAAGCACGCCTGAGCGCGGTTTTCGACCTGTCGCGCAAGCTCAGAGCCGACCCGGATACCCTGCCCGAGCTGCAGGAACAACTGGAACACGAAGCCGAGACCCTGCGCGCCGCCAATGATGCCGAACACCTGAAGCAGGAAGAAGCCACGGTGCGCGCCGCCTACGACACACTCGCCGCGCAACTCTCGGCAGGCCGGCGCAAGGCCGCCAACGACCTATCGCACCATGTCACGGCTGCCATGCAAACCCTGGCCATGGACGGCGGCCGCTTTGAGATTCAGCTCGACAGCGCCGCGCCCGGCGCCCATGGCAATGAAACCATCGTCTTTCAAGTCGCCGGCCATGCTGGCGTGGCGCCGCGCCCCCTGGCAAAAGTCGCCTCCGGCGGCGAACTGGCGCGTATTTCCTTGGCCCTTTCTGTCATCGCCAGCCGCGCCGCCCGTGTCCCCACCCTGATTTTCGATGAAGTTGACACTGGCATCGGCGGCGCCGTGGCCGAAGTCGTCGGACGCTTGCTGCAAGAACTGGGCACGCGCCACCAGGTCCTGTGCGTGACTCACCTGCCGCAGGTCGCGGCTTGCGGCGACAAGCATTTTCAAGTCAGCAAAAGCTCGGATGGCGAACTCACGCGCTCGGCCATTGTCCCACTGGGCAAACAAGGCCGGATCGAAGAAATCGCCCGTATGCTGGGCGGCATCACCCTGACCGACACCACCCGCCGGCACGCGAAAGAAATGCTCTCGCGTTCCGGCACACTGGACCCGGCCTGACCGCTCGTGCCATCCCCGGCTACACTTATGACAGATTTCATCACGCAACCGACACGAGCCCATTCCATGGATCGCAGCATGTCCCAAGTTAATGCATCGTTTTCTCGCGCCCGCCTCAGCGCTCTTCTTATCGCGCTGGCCATAGGCGCCACTGGCTGCACCTCGGGCAAATGGGGCTTCCCCTACCGTGCCAGCGTTCAACAAGGCAACTGGGTAACCGCCAGCCAGGTCGCTCTGCTGCAACCCGGCATGAGCCGCGACCAAGTGCAATTCGCGCTGGGCAGCCCGATGCTGACCAGCATCCTGCACTCCGACCGCTGGGATTACACCTACTTCTACCAACCCGGCAGCGGCAAGCCGCAGCACCGCGTCTTCACGGTCTGGTTCGACAATGACCGCCTGGCCCGCTGGGAAGGCGACGCCGTTCCCGAAGTCCAGCCCTTCCAGAAAGGGGCCCAGGACGGCAAAATCGACCTGATCGAAATCGACAAGATTGCTGAAACCGCCCCTGCCTCGCCGGCAGCGCCGATTGCAGCACCGCAAGAAGGCGTCACGGAAACCCTGGATATCGGCGGCGATCCTGTGCCCCTGCACATCGAACTGCAACCGACACCGATCACCGAACCCGGCGCCGCCAGCCCGGCACCCATGCCGCTGTAAGCTTCGCGCACGGCCTCCGCCCGGGAGCCGCGCCCTTAATATTGCAAGGAATACCACACATGCGCATCGCCATTGCAGGCGCTAGCGGCCGCATGGGCCGCATGCTGATCGACGCCGTTCTCGCTGCCAAGGATCTCACCCTGGCCGTCGCCCTGGACCGCCCCGGCTCACCCGCCATCGGTCAGGACGCGGGCGCCCATGCGGGCGTCACCACCGGCGTTCTGCTCAGCGATCAGCTGGACGATCTGGCCCAGGCTGATTGCCTGATCGACTTCACACGCCCCGAAGGCACCCTGGTCCACCTGGACGCCTGTGTCCGCCATGGCACCAAAATCGTGATCGGCACCACCGGCTTCGACGCAGCCGGACACGATGCCATCCATGCCGCCAGTGAAAAAATCGCGGTGGTCTTTGCCCCCAACATGAGCGTGGGCGTCAATGCCACACTGCGCCTGCTGGAAATGGCCGCCAAGCTGCTCAACGAAGGCTACGACACCGAAATCTTCGAAGCCCACCACCGCCACAAGGTGGATGCCCCCTCGGGCACCGCCATCGGCATGGGCCGCGTCATTGCCGAGGCCCGCGGCCAGAAACTGGACGACGTTGCGGTCTGGACCCGCTATGGCGAAACCGGGCCGCGCCAGGATGGCACCATCGGTTTTTCCGTCGTGCGCGGCGGCGACATCATCGGCGACCACACCGTGTACTTCTGCGGCACGGGCGAACGCATAGAAATCAGCCACCGTTCCAGCAGCCGCGCCGGCTATGCCGAAGGCAGCGTGCGCGCTGCGCGCTTCCTGGGCCAGAAAGAACACGGCCTGTTCAACATGCAGGACGTCCTGGCGCTCTAAGCCCAAGTCCAAGCCCGAGCCCAAGCCGCCATCATCTGCACTGGCATTATCAAACCGCCCCGTACGGCAAAGCACGGGGCGGTTTGCATTTCATCCGCAGCCGCCAGAACGCCTGACAACCCAGCCTATCCGCCTATCCCAGGCAGCCACCCCTCCAGGGTTCCGCTTGCGCCTATGCGCTCAATAGCGGCCAGGGGCCAGAATCGGCTCGCGCTCCAGCGACACCCCGAAACCGGCCAGCACATCGGCGCGCACAGCAGCTTCCAGACGCAGCACATCCGCCGCACTGGCCCCGCCACGATTTACCATCACCAAAGCCTGGCGCTCATGCATGGCCACCGGCCCCAGCGCCCGCCCCTTCCAGCCGCAGCGGTCGATCAGCCAGCCGGCCGCCAGCTTGCTCTGGCCATCCGCCACCCGATATCGGGGCATCTCCGGGAAACGCTGCTGCAAGGCATCGGCCTGCGCATCGGCCACCACCGGATTCTTGAAAAAACTCCCGGCATTGCCCAGCACCGCCGGGTCCGGCAGCTTGGCGCGCCGCACAGCGCACACCGCGTCAAAAATATCCTGCGGGCGCACCTGTGCCGCAGGCTTATCCTGTAAACCTGCATGGCGCTGCAAATCCGGATACTCCATACGCGGCGCCCACGCCTTGGGCAAAGCCAGCACCACAGACGTAATCAGCCAGCGCCCCTGGCCCGCCTGCTTGAAACGGCTATCACGATACGCAAAACCGCACTCGCCCGCCGGCCACACCACCGCCTGAGCGGCAGCCAGATCCCAGGCATGCACCTGCACCAGGCGCTCGGCCACTTCCAAACCGTAAGCGCCGATATTCTGCACGGGCGCCGCCCCCACCGTCCCTGGAATCAACGCCAGGTTTTCCAGGCCGCCAAGACCCTGCGCCACGCACCACTGCACCAGGCCGTGCCAGCTCTCCCCAGCCGCGGCCTCCACCAGCACAGCATCATCCGTCTCGCCCACGCGGCGCACGCCGGGCAAACGCGCTGCGATCACCAGGCCGTCCACCTCATCGGGCAGCACCAGATTGCTGCCGCCCCCCAGCACCAGCGCCGACGCATACTGCCGCGCCAGCCGGCTCACGCCCGGCAACTGCGCCAGCGCATCCACCGCCACAAACGCCGCGGCGCGCGCTGGCAAACCCAGCGTATTCAACGCGCGCAAATCCTGCGGCGCAGCGGCCAACACCGGCATATCGTGCCCCCCGGACGCAGCGCGGGGCAATGAAGACTGAGAAGCTGAGGCATTTGACATAGTGCCGTAATCTTATGCTATAGTTGCATTCTTCGCTTGTGGCCCGGAAACGTTCCAGCCAATTCGCCAAGGAAACCCTTCAAAGGAATTTCCCAAAACGATAACAAACAAGCCATGCGGGAGTAGCTCAGTTGGTAGAGCGCAACCTTGCCAAGGTTGAGGTCGCGAGTTCGAGACTCGTCTCCCGCTCCAAATTCAAAAAAAGCCCAAACTTCGGTTTGGGCTTTTTTTTCGTCCAGCACCGCCTACTAACATCCGCCTAAATCCACGCAATTTCAGTCCATTTTTTGAGCTTCGCTCGCGGTAGGATGAACTGACTTTTAGGCCGTTTACCCGCAGAGATGTCTCAATCCAGGCTTTCTTTGGAGACATCATGATGTATTACAGATGCTGCGACACGACAAGCAAAAGCCACGAGTCATCCCTATACACTTGTCGAGTCGGATGGACTCTCATTGGCGATTTCTGCCAAGGGCAGCAAGTCGTAGCACTTCCGCTACTACTGACTGACAGGCCACACAGAAATGCATGTCACTAGACACCTAGCCTGAGGTATCACTGCGCGATGCTCAACACCTGCGCGACCACGCTCATGCACTGCTCAGCAAGGACATAAACCCCAGACTCGAACTGCAGGACGGACGACAAAGTACCTTGTCACAGATGAGGCGGATTTTCAGCAAGGATGTCTTGCCCATCGACAAGAACTGGATCAAGAACCGGATCCGGCCGGTGGCGCTCGGGCGCAAGAACTGGCTGTTTGCGGGATCACTACGGGCCGGACAGCGGGCTGCTACAGTGATAAGCCTAATCCAGTCGACACGTCTCAATGAGCATGATCCGTATCCCTATCTGAAAGATGTACCCACGCGCCTGCCAACACGGCCCAACAGCCAGACTGTAGAACAGCGGACCCATCGCTAGGGCGCAGCGATGGGTCTCCACGATACCGCCTATAGCACCACACTATGTACTGTACAAAAGCCTCGCTGATCTACCACCGGACGCAGAATCTTCGGTCGATACAGCTGATCCTCAGACATACAAAGCTGGAAGCACAATTCGCTACCTTGGCATCGAGATCGACGATGCACTTGAGATGGCGGAGCAAACAGAGATTCGCAGGATCTTTTGCTGGCTTACGGTTTTGCCTCGCAATGCATCAGGCTATTGAGGACCCCACGGTGCACGGTACGGCCCCCTGTGATCCAGATGGACGGCGAACCAGCGGCTTCCTTTGGTCGGCAAGCAGATATAAGCGACAGTTGCCGGTCCGGAACCCAATGTGGGGATCACGCTGACAGTTAAGCACGTTGTGCCGCGATTCATTCAAATCAGAACGGTCTGCGTCGCATACCGGCGACATTCACTTTGTCGAGTGCAAGCGCCCCTCTTCGATAATCTGCTAACGAACGCGACTACTCACTCGTGGAATGCCGCACAGCTCATACCAACCGCAGCTTGCCTTTCTCGCTTTTAAGCATAATAAAATTGAATGCTATGATATCAATATGTAACACAAGGATTATTCCCTTCTGCACCACTGGACAAGATCAAAGATAAAGATATCGCGAGCGGTAGCGTATCGGCGAGATGGCGTGCATTAATCAGTCGGGTGGCGTGATGCACTCGAAACAGGAGCCGTATGCCGATAAATTTGAAGGTATTCTCGGTACAAACAGAGTGGCAGGGGTGCACTTGGAGCATCCCCTCCATTGACGAGCTCGCAAATGCGATTGCGATAGTTGCAATGGGCCAGTCGAGCCATGTGGCGAAAATCATGCATGCCGCAGGTCTTGCTGCGTTGCCAACAACAAAAGGTGCAAGCAGAGGGGGAATCAAACTCCTCACCGTAACGGGCAATGATCCTAGCCATCGGGATGGCTGGATGTTCCAAGTAATGTCATGGCTCGCTGCCCAAAAGCGAACCCCTGGTGCCCTCCTAAATGTGCCGCACATGATTCATGCCCACAAGGGCCTTGATGGGCTACAGGTGGACATTGATGCCGCGCAGAAGATTTCCGCAGTCGTCTTGTTCGAGGACAAGGCAACAACCAATCCGCGCTCAATGGTGACTAGTAAGGTGTGGCCGGAGTTTGAAGAGTTTGAGACGGGGGACAATGAACACCTTGTCACATCAGAAGTTACATCCCTACTCGCGCGCGCCAAGCACCCAGACCCTGAGCAAGCGGTGGCTGCCGTTATGTGGACGCAGGTCCGTCGGTTTCGACTGAGTATTACTGATGAGCAAAGTACTGACAACTCACAAGCAAAGCTCTTCAAAGGATATTCAACCAAGGTTACAGGAGGTGTGCATCGCCGACGAGCTGAAGTCTTTGCCGTAAAAGGGCTTCGGGAATGGATGGACGAATTGGCACAGGCAGCCATTAAGAAGGTCAGAGCTTCTGCTACAAGAGATTGAGGGCTTTACGTGTTCGATGAACCCACATCAGAGTTAATTCGCTCTGCACCACCGTTGTCCGGTCTTGATCCAGAGTCGCTTCCGAAGACCCTCACAAAAGCCTATGCAGAAATCGTAGCGGTACGTCTACGTGTACGGAGTTTGGCGAAGGCAGCTGGGCGGCAAGATGATTTTTTTGGGGCTCTACGCCCAGAAATTGACCAGCTCCGCAAGATTGCTTTTACGCAGGAAGCTATTGCGTCGATCAATCCTGAAGGTCCACATCGCCGGGGAGCAGCCTTTCTTGCAGCCACTGCACACTATGTGACACTACAGGCAGGTCTTCTCTCGAAGCCAACAGACAAGCGGTTTCTTCTTACCGCCGGTGGTGTTACACCACAGGTCTCCGCTACCCTACTATTCCTTGCGGCTGGCGCCAGCCCTGATGCCGCAGAGATGTCGCATCAAATTGAGATTTCAGAAGAAGTTCCTGCAGTTGAGCGAAGGCTACTGAGAGACATCAAGCTGTTGGCGACCGGGGAATTAGGTGAGCTGCTCAGTGACGAGACACAGCCTGTGGCCCCATCGTTAGACGGGGACCTCACGCTTGCTGAGGTCGGAGCCACAGCACTTTACTTGATGCTGCATCGTTGCGTCAAAGCCATCGCGGCCGAGATTCTTGACATAGAGGGGCATCCAGCACCGCTTCAGGAGCTCGACAGGATTGAGAGGCTTTGTTCGGAGCCCACAGTCCAATATGTAGGAAGTATCGGTCACAGCGCCTTTCCTGGCCCGCGTCACTTGGCATCACTTTTGAAGTCAGTCGGGCGCGAGCTGCCCGCTGACAGCTTGGCGCGCTTGAAAGCGCCATCTGGTGTTAGTGAGTTGTTGTGGGCACAGGGCCTTGCCCACATTGCCAAGACACGCCCATATCTCTGGGCGAACCATCGCGATGCTGTCCGACAAGGCTATCTAACGCCTGGAATCTCAGCGGCTATTAGCTTCCCTACGGGAGCTGGCAAATCAACGCTCTCCGAGCTCAAGATTCTCGCGAATCTGTGCCAAGGGAAAGACACAATATTCTTAGCTCCCACCCTTGCGTTGGTCGACCAGACAGCACGCTCACTAAACAAAACGTTCCCGACCGCTCAATTGGACAGAGAGCGGGCAAGCGACAACCCGTTCGATTTTGATATTGGAAACAGGTTGGCCCCAATGTCCGTGATGACGCCAGAGCGCTGTCTCGCGCTCATGGGCTATCAACCGGAACTTTTCGAAAATGTCGGCTTATTGGTATTTGATGAATGCCACTTGCTGCATGCCGGTGTCAACGACCGCAGCCGACGAGCCGTGGATGCGATGTTGTGCATCTTGAATCTTTCCGTGCAAGCACCTAACGCCGACTATCTACTGCTGTCCGCCATGATGAGTAATACAGCAGAAGTAGCAGCATGGCTGGCTGAACTGACCAGTCGCCCATGCCTACCTCTCAACATGGCATGGAAGCCAACCCGTCAAGTGCGAGGGTGCGTGGTCTTCTCCAGCACACGAGTGGCGGAGCTTCGCACGATGCTGACTGACGCGCGACAGTCTATGCTGGACGAGGGCGAAGAGGCCCCCCAACCAAATGCAGCACTGAAGCAGACGCTCACAGCAAAACCTCTGGGACTTTTGGGCTTACGATTTCGCTGGGATTCGAAAAACCGCGATGACTACTCACTTCAGCCGCTGTCTGAGAATGAAACTAAGCTTTCGGTAAGCAGCACCACGTGGAGATTAACTGCAAATGCTAACAGCGTAGCTGCCGAACTTGCCTCTTATGCATCTCGCAATGATGGAATCAAGACGCTTATTTTTGCGCACACAGTGCCTCTTGCCGTAAGCACTCAAAAGGCCGCCGGACAGCACCTCGGCGAAAAGAATATTCCCTTTTTAGCCGACGAACAGGCGCTCTATGAGTTAGCACTTAAGGAAGTTGGAGATGCTTCAGCTCTGTACATCGAGACCGTCCAAGGCAAAGCTGCTAAATGGTCAAGTCTTTGTCACCACGGCTTGCTATTGCCGGCCGAAAGGCAATTGCACGAGGCGCTGTTCAAACGTGCAGATGGAGTGTCCGTGCTTGTCGCGACGTCGACTCTTGCGCAGGGTATGAACCTGCCCAGTCATGTGGTCATCATTGCTGGCGATAGCAAGTTTGACGAGGAAAACCAGCAACTGGCTCGGATGAAGGCACATGACCTTCTCAACGCCGCAGGAAGAGCCGGCCGTGCGGGACAAAGCTCATATGGCCTGGTGCTCGTGGTGCCAAGCAAGGTTGTGGACTTTGATGAATCCAGTAACAGAATAGCCAAGCACTGGACCGAACTTCAGAGCATTTTCGCGCAAAGTGACCAATGCTTAGCGATTGAGGACCCTCTTGAAGCACTTTTGGATCGCATCCAAGCCAGCGACCACCATGTGGAAGGTGACGCTGATTACTTATTGCGTCGGCTACCGATTACTACTGACACTGAGGACATGGATGGTGCTGCCAAAAATTTGCTGAATAGGTCATTTTTAGCGTATCGCTTAAGAAAGCAGGGGAAACAGGACAAGCTCAACGACCGTATCAATCATGCCATCGCCGTACGCAGAAAAATGCAAGAACTGGACGCGGATCCAGATTGGGCGGACAGGTTGGCTGCTAGCTATGGAGTTAGGTCAGACGTATTGCGCGAGTTGAGGCAGCGCCTTGATGAGATTCCACCCGAGGGGCGCCAGACCTCCCATTGGTTTGCGTGGACATCGGAATGGTTGGCGGAACGACCCATTCTGCTCTCTCAGATGATCCGCCGAGAGAGTTTGAACGATTACATGGGCACGAATTTCGCAGAAGTGCAGGATGACGCGGAACGCGGCAAGCTAGCGATTGATATCTCCCTCGCAGCCCTAAAGGCGTGGGTGACAGGGAAAACACTGGCTGACATTCAAACAATCAATCCCCCTGCCCGGAAATCGAAGCAATTTGTTCAGGCACGCAGGTTCGTACTACGAGTTCTTCCAGAGCTAGCTTATATCTTTTCGCTACCAGAGCTCGTGCGACGGTACATTGCCAAGGAGGAGTTTTCCTTGGCAATGGACGAACTTGCCTCGATACACCTTGAAAAACTCGGAAGCTGTGTGCGGGAAGGTTATGATACTGTCGAAAAACTTGCCCTAGCCCGATATCGGGGAAAGGCGCTATCCCGTGTCGGCGTCCATGCCCAATGGGAGGAGATGGGCTGGTGGATGAGTTCAGCCCCACCCAATGAACCATGGAAGGATGTTTTAACTCGGGTCAAAACTGATGCTGCATGGTATGACCAATAGACCCACATGATATTTTGTGGACATTCTGCCTCTCTCTGTTACTAACTACCACAAAGCACCGTAAGCATTATTTATATCCTAGAACGTAGCCCGGCATCGAGTGCATCAGCCTGCGCGGCAAAGTCTTGTGAACGGCGTCTCTGGAAGATTGCCAAGTTAGCGAGCTTCCAGCGCAACGCGGGCAACTGATCGGCGTGCGGGCATTGCAACAGCGACCAGTCGGGTTCGGCGCGGGCCAGTCCGCTCAGGAACTGCCGGTGGGCGGCACTCAACCGCCGTGGCAGTTCCTGGCGTAGTTGGGTTCGGGTTTCGAGCAGAACCTGAAGTGGGCAGTCCACTTCAGTCATGCCAACGAAAGCGCGTTCATATTCGGCTGTGATGTCCTTATCGTTCCCGAACAGCACTTCATGAGTGGGTCGGCTATGCCCTGCCAAATAGACCACGAAGCATTCGACCATGGCATCGGTCAGGCCTCCGGTCTGGAACAACTGCCAGACATCGAACAAATCTCGCGGGTGCTGGCGATCCAGGGCGGCGACCAGTTTGCCTGCATAGAGTTCGTCCGGCGCGAGCACCGGCACCGCAAATTCGACCCCGAACAGATCGCCAGTGCGGGCACTCAACGGCCTGCGCTCGATGGGCAGCACCGTGCCACGAAACACGACATTGACCTCGACTTTGACCTGGCTGGTTTCGTTCTCGACGATCAGCTTGGTGTCACCAAGGTCTTTGCTGCGGATCAGCCGTGTTTGTACGCCAAGGCGTTCGACGCGTTGCGCGATGGCGGCCAGTTCCTGGTTGATATCCAGTAATGCCTGATCACGGGGTGTCTGCCAAGGGCGGTACACCACATCTATATCTACCGACAGTCGGGGCATGTCCCGCAGGAACAGATTGATGGCCGTACCACCCTTCATGGCGAAGATGTCGTTATCGAACACGTCGGGCGTGATGCTCAGCAACAGGCGGACGGTGTCGGCATAGTGTTTATCCATGAGGGTTCAGGCTCAAGAGGGTTCCATCGTCCAGCCGACTCATCCAGCGCCTAGCGCTGCCGAAGCGTACCGGGTATTGCGCCAGCAACTCATCCACATCAATAACGCCGGTTTCCCGCGCCCAGGTCAGAAACAGGCGCACGGCCTTGACGCTGATGCAACAGGCCAGTAGCCGTCCGAGCACGTCCTTGCGCGGTGAGCGCAGGCCGTCGAACAGATTGCGGGATTCTTCGAGGCTTTCCCGCGTGCCAGTGTCGTAGAGCAGCTCCAGCACTGCGCGTTCGGGCACTGCCACCCGCAGTCCAGCAGGCTGTCCGGGTGGTGTGTGCAGGGTCTTGTTGGCGAGATCACCGCCTGGCCATTCGAACAGCCTTGCATTGACGTAGCGCGATGGAAACCGTGTGGTGAACCAGCCAGGCAACGCAAAGCGGGTCTCCCCCCAGAGCACCAAGGTTTCCCTGGGGGCCAGGTTGTGCCGAACCCCTTGCAGCGCCAGGGCGCTTTTGCCGCCGATGTGCAGCCCGGCGACCCGCTCTTGCAGGAGCCGCAGCGCACCGCTGGCGTCAAAGTTGTCATTGGGATAGGCATAGACGCCGTGTCCCAGGCGCACCAGCCAGCCGCTCTCGGCGTAACGGGCAGCCAGTTTGGGTGACACACCAAAGGTTTCAAGCACGGCGAGATCGAACGGTGCTCCCCGAGGAAGCTCCGCCTGCAGGCGCTTGATTATCTGGTGTCTCGAATGTTCACTCATGCAAGAAATATAAGTCAAAATCTAATCACTCGCCACTAGAGCTAATAGATTCTCCTCTGAAATTCACCCTATAGTAGAATTTCATTACACAATCTAATCTTAACCCGCTAAGTTGAGCAACGCGACCAAGATAGGCCCACCGCACCACTTGACGAGGGGCCCAGATTGGAAGGCGGTTCCGGCTGTTCTTATCGTACGACTCGAAGGCAAAACATCGTCCATACTTGGGGCAACCATGAATCATCGGGCAACCTCATGCAAGACATCTACCTTAGCAATGATGACTGATGCGGCTTGGCGGGATACATCATGGATGCCAGCGGAAGCCACTGGATGCCGGTGGACAGCCGACGTTGACGTTGCGAAAAAGCTAGTCCAAAATCTAGTCCATCCAGTCATTCAAGATGAAGTTAATTTGTTTTAAATCAATGAGTTATGACTTCATCCAGGAGCCCGTCTCCCGCTCCAAATTCAAAAAAAGCCCAAACTTCGGTTTGGGCTTTTTTTTCGCAAAACTCACCAATACGCAACTGTCGTTAGCCATAGCTAAACAGACCACAAACTTTTCCGTTTCGGCCTGTTTAGCACTCACGCAATGACGGTTTGGTTTGTCTGTGAGTCCAGCCCAAACCATGCGTCCGGTTTCTGTGACGAATCACTAGCAGTCAAAAAACAGCTTATTGCGCCGTGTACCCGCCATCAATGACCAGTTCGCTGCCTGTCATGAACTTCGATTCATCCGATGCCAGGTAGAGGATGCCGTAGGCGATATCGTTCGGTTCCCCCAAGTGGCCGACGGGATGCAGGCTGACCAGGCGTTTGTAGGCGTCGCTTTGCTCGTCTTCTGCCAGTTCCTGCACCAATGGCGTCCAGATATAGGCCGGGTGAACGGAGTTGACGCGAATCCCGTAGCGGGCCTGGGCGCAGTGCAGTGCTGCCGATTTGGTGAAGATGCGTACGCCGCCTTTGCTGGCGTTGTAGGCAGCCAGGTTGGGGTCACCAATCAGCCCTTCAATAGAGGACAGGTTGATGATGGAGCCGCCACCGCTTTTCTTCAGTGCTTCGATGCCGAAGCGCGTGCCCAGGAATACGCCGTCCAGATTGATGTCCTGCACCTTGCGCCACTCGGCCAATGTGGTTTCTTCCACATTTTTGCCCAGCGCAATCCCGGCATTGTTGACCACGACGTTGAGTTTTCCAAATGCCTCGAATGTCGCGGCAATGGCTTTTTCCCATTGATCTTCCTTGGAAGCGTCATGCTGCACGAAGATGGCATCTCCCCCTTGGGCTTTGATCTCCTTGACCACAGCCTGGCCTTCTTCGACTTTCAGATCGGTGACGACGACCTTGGCCCCTTCGCGGGCCAATAGTTCTGCCGAAGCCTTGCCAATACCCAGTGCAGCACCCGTTACCAATGCGACTTTTCCAGTAACACGACCCATTGCAATCTCCTTAGCAAAAATATGAACGACATGACAATGATGCTCTGACGATGCAGCGCCGCCCTCACCGGGGTAAAGACGCCGTCAGCGCTCCCAGCGCCCGCCAGCCTCTCCTGAACCACACCCTAGCCGCGGCACATGACACGAGCGTGAGCCGGATACCGCGGCGCACTGTCTTTCATCCAGGGTACCCTAATATAGAGGCCGCATGCCAATCGAGTATCTGCATGGCATCCCCGCCACCGGGTTCTCTCCCGGCAAGGTAGAATCCGCTCCCATGCGTTTCTCCGATTTCACCCAGCGCCTGACTTCCCTTAATGCCTTGCCGGTTCATCGCGGCAGGATTCTGCGCGCCTGGCTGAGCGGGCAGGCGCTGGATAGCGGCACGCAGCGGCGGCCCGCTGAACATTTTCTGCCGCTGGCGCTGCGTCAGGCCCTGCCCGCGCTGACAGCGGAGCTGGATGGGCTGGCCCGTATTCATTCGGAGCATCCGGGCACTGAGGGTTCACGTCTGCTGATTCAGTTGGCCGATGGCCAGATGGTGGAAAGCGTGCTGCTGCCGCGCGGCGGGCTGTGTGTTTCCACGCAGGTTGGCTGCGCCGTGGGCTGCCGTTTCTGTATGACCGGCAAGAGCGGCTTGCTGCGTCAGGTGACCAGCATGGAGATTCTCGCCCAGGTGGTTCTGGCGCGGCGCCTGCGCCCGGTCAAGAAAGTCGTGTTCATGGGGATGGGCGAGCCCGCCCATAATCTCGATAACGTGCTTGAGGCCATCGACTTACTAGGCACCGAGGGCAATATCGGGCACAAAAATCTTGTGTTTTCCACGGTGGGCGACCCGCGCGTCTTTGAGGCCTTGCCCCGGCAGCGCGTCAAACCCGCCCTGGCGCTTTCACTGCATACGACCAAGGCAAGCTTGCGCGAGCATTTGCTGCCGCGCGCGCCGAAGATTGCGCCGGATACCCTGATCGCGCTGGGTGAGAAATACGCGCGTTCAACGGACTATCCCATCCAGTATCAGTGGACGCTGCTCAAGGATGTCAATGATGGCGATGACGAACTGGACGCCATTTTGCATCTGCTCAAGGGCAAGTATGGTGTCCTCAATGTCATCCCCTTCAATAGCCTTGAAGGAGATGATTACCAGCGCCCTGACCCGGAACGTATCCGTCACATCGTGCAGTATCTGCATGGCCATGGCGTGCTCACCAAGGTGAGAAACAGCGCCGGGCAGGATGTGGATGCGGGCTGCGGGCAGTTGCGCGCACGCGCTGCGGGTGAAGGGAAAGTGGTGGAAGTGCGGCGCCGGCATCCTGGGCAAGCGCCTGCACAGCCAGCGGCGCTGGCCATGCCTCACTGATAATCGCCGTCCAGCACGCCGTTCATGTACTTGGCAGGGTTCGCCATGAAGGTCTTGAAGGTGGCCAGGTCAGCGTACTCCTCGTGCTCGATGTCCCAGTAGCCAATGCGTCCTTTGGTCGGATTCCAGACGAGAACCACATCGGTGTAATCGCCGGATTCCTTGCTCAGCCGCAAGACCTTCCTGCGGCCGACTTTCATCGGGAAGATGTCGGTCAGCGCGAAGAATTCAAAGAAGCCAAAGTCGCAATCCGGCAGTTCAACACGCCGCTGCTCTCCTTGCAGGAATTCCAGCATTTCCGCTGGCAGCTTGTATGGTTCGAGCTCGCGCAGCCTGTGCTCGACGCTGTGCAGCTCGACGGGTTCCAGTGACCGGAAATAGGCCGCCAAGGCTTCGTCGCCTTCTTCCAGAGCCACCGTGTAAGGGCGCTCGCCATCCCGGCTCGTTACCAGGACGTCCGCGCCATGCTCCACCAGCAGGCGGCACATGCCCTTATCGCGGTTGCGCGCAGCTACCAGCAACGGGGTCGCGCTATCGGAAAACACCTGATCCTTTCCCTTGAAATTAACGTCCACCCCATGCGCCAGGAAAAATTCAACCGCCCGCTTTTTACGCTCGAACACTGCGGAACGAAACGCCTGTCCGCCATGCTCTGCTGCGGCATGCCCAAGGGCATGGATTTCCTCCAGGTGTTCGATTTTGCCGCCGTACAAGGCCTGCATATAGGCATCACCGCCCACTTTCCTCACAGCGTGCACATCAGCGCCATGCTGCGCCAGATAACGCATCATGGCCGGATCGGTGTAGCGCGCGGCAATCGGGAATGCCGGCGCATCGGCCCGATTCAGCCTGACCCCATGACTGACCAGCCAATGCACTGATGCTGCAGCATTCGCGCACAACGCCAGCACTAGCGGCCGTTCCTGAATGTAGTCACTCAGGGTGATGGCGGCCTCGATGTCCCAGCCTGCGGTGCGAAAGCCCTCCAGCGCAACGGTATCGCCAGCAATCAATGACTCGACCAGTGGCGGCACCTGTTTAAAAGTGCCCAAATCTGCAATTTTTATCATTCGTGCCGTTTCAGAAAGCAGCCCGCCCTGCGGCCAGCCTGAGGTTGTGCGCCGCTTTCAAGGCGTGCGGCCGCATTGTTCACCGTTATACGCCCAACGATAAATAATGTTCTGCCATGATGCAACGCCAACCCTGCCCTGCCCAGGATTGGCCAGCATCCGCGCCAGCCCTCGGTTCGCCCGGCTCCCCTCTTTTGATGGGCCCCGCGGCATCTGGCCATGCAATCAGCACCGCTATCGCCCGCGGTCTCGCCCAAAATATCGGCACGGCAGGCGCCGCCCGCTTGTGCTTTCAGGCTGAACCAGCACAGGCAATCGCCTTGTTTTGCCTCTCGCAGGTTCTGTATCAAAATATCTGACATTCGTAACCATCTCTTCCAAGCCGTAGCATGACTGGCAAGTTTTGCTATCCTGAAAACAGGTTTCCGGTACCCAGCAAGCGCCATAGATCAGGGCGATGAGACTGGCTGGCGTACGCCGGAGCCACAATCAGTTCTTCTTCCATCCTTATCCTGATTTTTCAAGGAGGCTGTATGAACAAGAAAGCCCTTATCCTCGCGCTCACCTTGCTTGCCGCCGGCCTGACCGGGTGCAATACCGTTGACGGCATTGGCAAGGACGTCGAACGTGGCGGTGAGAAAATTCAGGAACAAAGCAAATAGCGCAGCCGTTGTGCGGCGCCTATTCTCATAGCCCAAAGAAAAATGCCTCAGGAACCATTAACGGTTCCTGAGGCATTTTTACCGCCGGGCCGTCCCGGCAAGCCGCCATCCTTTTTCAGCTGCCCTTCTTCAGCCGCTCTTTTTCAGTTACCCCTTTTTCTCAAACGGCTCAGCCCAGTTGCAGCCGCATAGGCAGCATCATTAGCGTGCTGCCCGCCCGTAAAGGCTCCGCACTGCCCGCCGGCTGAAAACCAAATGCGGCATACAGGCGCATGGCTGGCGTGGCCTGGTCTGCCTGCGTCACACCCAGGCCGATTTCGCGTGCCCCCTGGCGTGCCGCCCAGCCCGCCGCTTCCTTCAGCAATGCATGGCCTGCCCCCTGGCCTCGCGCAGCAGGATCCACCCACATCTGGTACAGATGCGCGCTTAATCCGGTTTCCGGCGCCAGCTTGCACCACGCCATCCCTACCACCCGCGCCGCCTGCAACGCGAACAAAACATGATCCCGCCCTGACGCCGCGGCGGCAGCAATACGTTCCGCCCACATGGCGTCCGTGCGCACCACCTCGTCGCCATAGAGACTACCGTAGGCATCCGGGGAATCCTGCAAGGCCTTGAGACGCGTATCGCGATAAATCGCCCACTCCTCTGGCCGGACTGCCCTGACAATCAACATGGGTTCTCCTTCTCAAGACTTGGGCAACGTCACCGCCAGATGCAGTTTTTCGATGCAGCGGCGGCTGTCGTCGATCAGCTTGCCGAACTCGGCGCTGTTGATTTCATCGTGGCTGAGCCAGCTGACTTTCTGAGCTTCGCGATAACGGTAGCGATAGCCGTCGGGGGTGGGTTCCGCCTGGAGCTCGATGTCGAACCAGGGGCTGCCGATTTTGCACTGCTGGGCCGGTTCGTCGATTTTTCCGCCGGACAGGGTGACGTCATATGTCACGATTTGCGGTTCGCCCTGGTAGAGGTCGGCCATCTGGCCTTCGCTGCGATACTTGGCAAAGGCTTCCCACTGGCCGGCCAGGTCCTCGCGGCTGTAGGTGTATTGCCCGCCACGTCGCTCCAGCGCGCGGCGGTCGCTCAACCGGGCGGCGACGACATAGCTGGCGGGCACGACAAAGGTGCTTTCTTCTCGTTCCAGCACGCAGTCGCTGCCTTCTTTGGCGAATCTGCGGCACAGTTCCTGGTCCGTGCTGGTCCGGCCGTACAGACGGTCCGTCACGCTGACGTCCATCAGCAAGGCATTGGACATTTCCACACGCGATTCAACGCTGGCCTCGCCGTCCTGGGTGTAGTGCTCATGGCGGGTAACTTTCAAGGTATCACTGGGCGCTTCCAGGGGAATGTCTTCACGCCGCACCTGTCCGTCCGCCCCCAGCACCAGCGCCCAGCGCTGCTGAATATCGGGCATGATGCGGCCTGGCGCGAATACCGGGTTGGTCGGGTCCAGCCACCACACCTGGCCATCCACCTCGGCACGGACGATGGCATGGTTAGGCGCATACATACCAGGAATCAGCAATTCACGCGCCATGTCGCCGCGGCTGACCAGGGTAGGTTCGGCCTTGATGCCAGCCGCCTTCAGCATAGCGCCCAGCAGCACGGCCAAATCCTTGCAGTCGCCATAGCCATTGCGCTCTATTTCTTCAAGCGTGAATGGCACATAGCCACGCCCGCTGGCGCGCCAATCACCCAGATAGCGGTAGGTGTCGTTGATGTATTGCATCAGCCCGGCGACCTGCTCTGGCACGGGCTTGCCTTGGACAGCAGCCACCGCGGCCGCCGCCCCTTTGGGCAGCGCTGCATTCAGAATTTCGTTATACCGCGCGGCAAACGGGCCTAGGTTTTCCTGCAAATCCAGCGAGCTGCCAAGCTCCAGGCGGGGCGCATGGCGCAGGTAAGCGTTATCGGCCTCGTTGATGTAATTCAAGTAAAGCGGCGGCTCTTTCAGGCTGAGTTTGACTGTTTTCTTGTCGGCGCTTTGCTCGACGCGATAGGCGTCCAGCATTTCCTGGCCCATGACAATCGGCCGCTCGGATGTGAATGTCGCCACGAAACTGTCATCGCGCACCGGCATAGGCTGGCGATTGAAAACATAGTGAAACTGCGTGCCCAAGGGCTGAGCCGCGAAGTGTTCGCGCAAGGTGTAGCTGATGCGGGTGCCGACGCGCAGGTTGGGAAACGCCAGGGAGGTCTGGTGTTCACGCAGGAATCCCTGGTCAGGGTTGGGCGCAGTCCGCGTGTCTATCTGCGACTCGTCCAGCGGCACCGGCTGCTCGCCGGGCTGGGTCACTTCGGCCTTTTCCACCGTCAGGCTGTCGGTCTCGGCATAGCTGCGATCTATGCGCGAGAGCATTTCGCGGCCGCTAGGCTTGAGGATGGTAAAGCTGTAGGTGCTCAAGCAATCCGTGCTGTTGTCGGCATTGAACTGGCAGCTGAACTCGATGTCGCCAGCCAGGGGCGCTTCGGCGATCGGTTGCAATGCGGCGAAGACGGGCGTGGCCGCGCAGAGAATGCTGGCAGCGAGCAGGGACGGTTTGAAAGGAAGACGGTGCATCAGGACCTTGGTATGAAACGGTTGAGCCAGGCAAATTTTGCCATGAACCTGGCCCAACCATTGGTCAGTGATGCGGTTTCAGAGTTCTCCAAGGAAGCGCATGCGGAAACGCTTGCCCTTGATATTGCTATTGGATAAACGAGAAAACGCCTGCTTGGCGATTTTCCGGTCCAGCGCCACGTAGGCGTTGTATTCAGTGATATTGATCTTGCCTACCTGTTCAAAAACCAGGCCGCCCTCACCTGTCAGCGCCCCCAGCAGGTCTCCCGGGCGCAGCTTATCTTTCTTGCCGCCCTGGATGCACAGCGTCACCATAGGCGCCCGCAAGGGCCGGTCGGCTTTGGGCCGCAAAGCCTTGATATCGGCCCAGACCAGCGGCTTGCCCTGGTATTGCTCGATCAGGTTGGCCCAGCGCATTTCATTGGGCGAACACAGGTTGAGCGCCAGCCCTTTTTGCTCGCCCCGCCCGCTGCGGCCGATGCGGTGAATGTGCACCTCGGTATCCTTGGTCACATCCACGTTGATCACCGCCCCCAGGTTCTGGATATCCAGGCCGCGGGCTGCCACATCGGTGGCCACCAGTACGGCGCAGCTCTGGTTGGCGAACTGGATCAGGATTTCGTCGCGTTCGCGCTGTTCCAGGTCGCCATTGAGCGCCTCGGCGCTGACGCCAGCGGCTTGCAGGCGCTCCACCAGATCATGGCTGCGGATTTTGGTATTGCAGAAAGCCAGGGTGGAGACCGGCCGGAAGTGCCCCAGCAAGGTGGCCACGGCATCCAGCCGCTCGCTTTCGTCGATTTCATAGAAAATCTGTTCGATGCGGCTGGCATCGTGCTGCGCTTCGACCTTGACCTCGACCGGGTTGCGCAGGAAGCGGGCACTGAGCTTGCGGATATTTTCCGGGTAGGTCGCCGAAAACAGCAGGGTCTGGCGCTTGGAGGGGCAACGCGAGGCAATCGCGACGATATCGTCATGAAAGCCCATATCCACCATGCGGTCGGCCTCATCGAGCACCAGCGTCGTCAGGCCGGACAAATCGAGGCTGCCGCGGTCCAGGTGATCCTGGATGCGGCCTGGCGTGCCCACCACCAGATGCGCGCCGCGCGCCAGCGACTCGGCCTGCGGACGCGCAGACGTGCCGCCACAGAGCGTCAGTATTTTCACGTTGGGGATCAGGCGGGCCAGCCGGCGCAGTTCCTGCGCCACCTGTTCGGCCAGTTCGCGGGTCGGGCACAGCAGCAGCGCCTGCGGCGTTTGCTTGTGGAGCCGCAAGGTATGCAGCACCCCCAGCCCGAAAGCTGCCGTCTTGCCGCTGCCAGTCTTGGCCTGGGCAATGAGATCACGGCCTTCCAGGATCAGCGGCAAACTTTGCGCCTGGATGGGCGTCATCTGTTCAAAACCCAGGCTTTGCAGGTTTTCCAGCAAGGCGGGCAACAGGGGCAAGGAAGTAAATGGCGTTTGGGTCACAGTAGAACGGTGTGCGAAAACCGCGCAAGATTGAATCGACCGACAGTGTATGCTGGTCAGGGCAGCTGCGGGGCAACAACAGGCGCAGGACTGTCACACCATGAATGAATCTGGTGCGCATGCCTCGGACCAAGCCAGCTTTCCGCCGGAAAACTATGTGACAATCCTTCCACGATAGCGGCGCTTGGATGCCTCCAGGGCAGCGCAGTCACAACGGCACCATCACGGCAGCGCAACCCCTAACGAGCAACCCCTAAAGAGCATCCACTAAAGGGCAACAACCAGACGGCCACGCCCCACGGGCAAGCATCAGAGGACAGCCATGTTACGAAGCGGGATTGCCATGCTGACCACAGGCTTTGTCTGCGCCTGCAGCCTGCCCCCGCCGGACCACCGCAGCGAATCCCGGGCGATCATGACACAAGCTGGGCAGGACACGCAGCTGGGCCAGAATCTGGCGCCGCTCACTGAGCAACACCCTGGCCTGTCCGGCGTCCTGCCGCTGACGGATTCCCTGGACGCCTTTGCGGCGCGCATCCTGCTGATTGCCACGGCAGAACACAGCGTTGATGTCCAATACTATATCTGGCGCGACGATATTACCGGCAACCTGCTGCTGCATTCGCTCCACGAGGCCGCGCAACGCAATGTGCGTGTCCGGCTGCTGCTCGACGATAACGGCACCAATGGCCTGGACGGCAAGCTCGCCCTGCTCAACGCCGAACCCAATGTGGAAGTGCGTTTATTCAACCCCTTCCCCTTCCGCACGCTCAAGCCGCTGGGCTTCATCACTGATTTCAGCCGCCTGAACCGGCGTATGCACAATAAATCCCTGACCGTCGATGGCCAGGCGACCATTGTCGGCGGCCGCAATATCGGTGATGAATATTTCGGTGCGACTCAGGATGTCGCCTTCGCCGACCTGGATGTGCTGGTCACTGGCCCGGCCGTCGATCATGTTTCCCTGGATTTCGACCGTTACTGGCATAGCTTGTCCGCCTACCCGCTTGAGCAACTGGTTGCCACGCCCGGCCAACGGCGGGCCAGAAACCTGCTGCAGGACGAGGCCGACGCCGCGCTGGTACCCCGGGCCCACGCCTATGTGCAAGCCATTGCCCAATCCTCTTTCATTGAGAACCTCCATGCCCGGCGCCTGGCATTTCACTGGGCCCCCGTGCGCCTGGTTAGCGACGACCCGGCCAAGGCGCTAGGGCAGGCGCAAACCGACGCCCTGCTGATGACACGCCTGGCGGATATTCTGGGAACGCCCAAGCATTCAGTGGACCTGATTTCCCCTTATTTCGTGCCGACCGACCAGGGGGTGGAGGCCTTGGCGCAACTCGCGGCACAAGGCGTTCGCCTGCGGGTTTTGACCAATGCCATGGAAGCCACCGATGTCCTGGCCGTGCATGCGGGCTATGCCAAATACCGCGTGCCGCTGCTGGAACAAGGCATAGAACTCTATGAACTGCGCCGCCATGCCGGCTCCGAGCGCCCCAAGGAAAAAGCAGGCCCCTTCGGCAGCTCCGGCTCCAGCCTGCACGCCAAGACGTTCGCGGTCGATGGGGAACGGCTGTTTGTCGGTTCCTTCAATTTCGACCCGCGCTCGGCTCAGTTGAATACCGAACTGGGCCTGGTCATCGAAAGCGCCCCGCTGGCCCAGGCCATGTCCCAGGCCTTTGATCATGGCATCCCCCGCTACGCCTATCAGCTGGAACTGGACGAGCAGCATGAAATCGTCTGGCTGGCGCAAGGCCCCGATGGCATCATCCGCCTGACGCAAGAGCCGTCCAGCTCTTTCTGGAAACGGCTGTACCTGCGTTTTCTGTCCATCCTGCCCATAGAACCGCTGCTATAGCGTTCGGGCTGACGGCTCACTGGCCTTTGGGCTACGCCGCTTCGGCGCGATTGCGCGTCGCCACCCAGCAGAGTATCGACCCTGCGCATACCATGCCTGCCCCCTGCCAGAATGCGAGAGATAGCGGAGTGTCCAGCAAGAGCGCAGCCAGCACGGCGGAGAGCACCGGAATGAAATACGATGCGCCAGCCAGAAGCGTCACATTGCCGTGCAGGATACCGACATTCCAGGCCGCATAACCAAACCCCATGGCCGCCGCAGCCAGCAGCAGATAGGCCAGGCTGCGCCACGTCCACAGCATGGGTTCGCCCCCCATGGCCGCATATTTAACCCATAGCGCCAGGGCCACCAGCATAAAGAACAGGGTGACCCCATTCTTGCCCTCGGCGATCCGGGCCGTGACCGTGCAATAAATCGCCCAGATAATGGCCCCAGCCAGCGCCAGCCCATAGCTCAACGGGTTATCGCGCACGTTGCCGAGCATGCCGGCTGCATCCAGCCCCTGATCGCCGCCCAGCACCCAGCACACGCCCGCCATGGCGACCACAAACCCCGGGATGATGATCCAGCTGGCCTTCTGCCGGTTGAACAGAATGGCGAACACCATGGTCAAGGATGGCCACAGGTAATTCACCATACCGACCTCGATGGCCTGCCTGCGGGTGTGCGCATACCCGATGGAAAGCGCCAGGCATAGTTCATAGGCCACGAAGAGCACGCTTCCCCAGAACAAATAACGCTTGGGAAACTCGCGCACCCGGCTGGGGCCGACCGTCAGCAACAGGAAAACCGATGCCACGGTGTAGATCAGCGCCGCGCCGCCAGTGGCGCCGAAAGACTCGCTGACCCCGCGGATCAGGCCCACAATGGCACTCCACAATAGCACTGCGATCAAACCGATCAGCGTTGCCTTACGCGTATTCATCAATTCCTGGCCTCATCCATACCGGCGGCCGCGCCAGCAAGCGGCGCAGCCCAACACATAAGTGTATCTGCGGCAGCCGGCAGGCCGCCAGCCGGATGGCCTGCCGCCCGGGCAATCAGGCCTGCGCCAGGATTTGCTGCTGCGTATTGAGGCGGTTGCGCATGCACCAGGCCAACAGGCATGACACACACAGGACGCACAAGACCGCGCCCAGCGTGTAGCGCAGGCCCTTGGCATCGGACAACAGCCCGAACAAGGGCGCCACCATGCCGCCGATGGACATGGCCAGGCCCAGGGTGATGCCGCTGGCCGTCGCCTGATTGCGCGGCAGATAATCCTGCGCCAGCGTGACTTGCGGCGCAAAGGGCAGGAACATGCACAGCCCCAGCATCAGGGTAAAGCTCCAGGCCATCATGGGTGAAGAAGCCAATACCAGGCCAGCCAGCGCAGGCAGCGCCAACAGATAGCCCAGCCGAATGGAGACCATGCGCCCCCAGCGATCGCCAACCCAGCCGCCCAGCAAAGTCCCGGCCGCCCCGGCTGCCGTGAACGTGGTCAGCGCGGCCGCCCCGACAAAGGCGCTGCCGCCCAGTTCACGCGTCACATATAAGGACAGCATGGACACCACGATGACATAGGGAATGGACCAGCCCACGATCACACCGCACAACAGGAAAAATGCCTTCCAGTCGTTTGCCGCGAGCATCTTGCGCCCGCCAGCCGCGGCTGCCGTCTGCGCCGCCGTGGCCGCTTTGCGGCTGTCCTGCCGGGTCCAGAGCATCCAGACCGCAAGCATGCACAGCGCGGGCAACACCAGCAGCCAGCTGCGCTCCAGCTCGCCGCCCCCGACCACGACAGCGGCCAGCAAAGGCGCGAATGAAGCCCCGATGGTGCCGCCCACGGAAAAGACGCTCATGGCCTTTTGCGATGAACCGCCAGCCACCCGCGCGGCCACAGTGGCCGGCGGATGATAAGCCGCTATCCCCAGGCCGCACAGCGTCGCGGCAATCCAGCTGCCCCAATATTCCGGGCTCAGGCCCATCAAGACCAGGCCGATAGCCGCCACCATAAAGCCCAGCGGCACCATCCAGGGGCGCGCGGCCCGGTCAACATACATGCCAAACAAAGGCTGCACTACGCTGGACAAGGCCGTGGCCGCCAGCATCAGCCCGCTGACAGCGGTATAGCTATAGCCCCGCTCCAGCGCCATAAAAGGCAGCAAGGCGGGCACCAGGCCCTGGTAAAAATCATTGACGGCATGGGTGCCCGTCAGCAAGCCAAGACGGGCGCGGTTCATGAGAGCCCCCGCGCCACGCAGGCCGGCCAGTGAAACATAGACATCGTTGCTTCCTTCAAACAGGGAAATAAGAATGGCAATCAGGGCATCTTAAAAAGCGGCAGGATTGTCTTCTCACGCGAAATCCACAACAATCGTCGTAAAAGTGACAAGCTGAGCCTGAACCACCATGGATGCTTCCCGCGACCTGTCTTCCGCCGCCCACTGGGCCACCATTCGCCCTGGGCTGATTCGCGTCCCGGACCCGCATGCTTCTCCCATGCAGGGGGAACAGACGGCGAGCCCGGTCGTGGCCTACGGCACGGATATGCCTGCCAATGCGTACATTCCGCCGCACACCCACAGGCGGGCGCAATTGCTGCATGCCACGGCGGGCGTCATGCTGATCCGCGCCGAAAACGGCAGTTGGGTCGTACCGCCAGGCTGTGCCGTCTGGGTGCCGCCAGCGGTCTTCCACGACATACGCATGGCCAACCAGCCTGTTGCCATGCGCACGATTTTTGTTGAGCCCGGCCTGCGCCCGTCTCTCTGGCCCCATTGCCAGGTGATCGAGGTCTCGCCCCTGCTGCTGCAACTGATTCTGGCGGCAACCGGGCTGCCCCTGGACTACCCCGGCGGCGGGCGCGCCGAGCGCATCATGACGCTGATCCTGGACGAAATTGAAGCCGCCACGCCGCTGGCGCTGCATGTTCCCATGCCGGCCCATCCGGGGCTGCTGGAACGCTGCCGCGCCTTGATTGCGGCGCCAGCGCAGGCTGTCAGCCTGGCAGCCTGGGCCCAGGACATGCACATGCATCCGCGCACCCTGGCCCGTTTGTTTCAGCGGGAAACCGGGCTGAATTTCGGCAACTGGTGCCGCCGCACCCGATTGCTGCTGGCCGTCCCCATGCTGGTGTCAGGCGCATCGGTATTGGAAGTGGCGCTGGCGCACGGCTATGACAGCCCCAGCGCCTTCAGCGCCACCTTCCGCCAGCATTTCGGGCAGCCGCCCAGCGCCTACCAGCAGGGCCGCGCCAGCGCTAGCAGGCGCTGATTAGGCACTGAATAGGCGTTGATTAGGGGTTGATTAGGCGTTGAGAGGGGCTGAGACAGCAGACACAGACGCGCAGGCGGGCAGGCGGGCAACCCGCCAGGCCCGGGCCAGACCAGCGCAGGTAAAACAAGCCATGCACCAAGCGCAAGCGAGAACAGGCAAAGTTCAGATCAGCAAATATTGCTCCAGGGTCTCGCGCCCCAAGTCCTGCATGCGGCCATTCAGAACCATTTGCCCATGGTCCATGACCAGCACCGTATCAGCCACCTGCTCCAGAAAGCTCAAATTCTGCTCGACGATCAGAAAGCGCTGCCCTGCTGCCGTCCGTTCCCGGATGACAGCGGCCATGCGTTCGATATTCTCCGGCTGCACGCCTTCTGTCGGCTCATCCAGCAGACACAAACCGGCTTGCATGCCCAGTGTCCGGACAAACGCCAATAGCTTGCGCTCGCCACCGCTGAGCGAGCCTGCGGTTTGCGCCAGACGCTCGCGCAGACGGGGGAACAATTCAAACAATGCGTCATAGCGGCTGTCTGGCCGGCCTGCCGGATGATGCAGCCACAGATTGGCTTGCACGCTGAGGTCTCCGAACACCACATTTTCCTGCGGCGAATAGACCATCCCGGCCTGGCACCGCCGATGCGCGGGCAGCGTATCCAAACGTTGCCCCTGCCATTGAACCTGCCCCTCGCCCAAGGGCAGAAAACCTGCCAATGCCTTGAGCAATGTGCTTTTGCCTACCCCGTTGCGGCCCAGAACAGCCAGCACTTCCCCCGGCCCAACCCGGCCAGACAGCCCGCGCACCACGACCGTATCGCCATAACCGCAGCTCACACCCTCGAATTCGAAATCCGCCTGGCTCATTTCCGCGCTCCCGCATAGACATTGCGCACCGCCGGATCGGCCTGCATCTCTGCCAGACTGCCTTGCGCCAGCAGACTGCCCTGGTGCAAGACATAGACCTCACCGCCGATCTCGGCCACCGCCGTCAAATCATGTTCGATCAGCAAGGCCGCCGCGCCTAATTGCGCCACGATCTCGCAAATTGCGGTAATCATGCGGCGGGTTTCCGCTGGCGACAAACCGGCGCAGGGTTCATCCAGCAGCAGCAAGGCCGGTTCCGGTAAAAACGTCATCACCAATTCCAGCGCCTGGCGCTGCCCTTGCGACAGGCTGCCGGCCGGCTGATTCCAATGCGCCAGCAATTCGGGAAAGCGCCGCAGCAATTCATCCTGCAAGGCCGAATGCCAAGCCAAAGGCGCGCGCCGGATGACATCCAGGCCGCTCAGCCGCCCGGCCCACAGCGCAAGGGCAAGATTCAGGCCCACACTCAAATCCGGGAACACCGACGGAATCTGCAGCTTGCGCCCTACCCCTTGGCGCGCGACCTGCCATGCCGGCCTGCCCGTCATATTCCGCCCGTTTATCCAGATGCTGCCGCCGCGCACCGGCAAACGGCCCGTCATGGCATTGAATGCCGAGGTTTTGCCCGCGCCATTGGGGCCAATCACCGCCCGGATCCCCGGCCCTTCCAGGCTCAAGCTCAAACCATTGAGAATGCGCACGCCGGAACGCTGAACCTCCACCCCCTTGAAATGCAAACCAGGCTCTGCCGAGCAGACCGGTGCCCCGGGCGCAGGCGTGCGGCCAGCCTGGGCCGCCAGCGCCGGCGGCGCGCAGCGCCCTGCCAGCCAGCCCACCAATCCCGTTGGCATGAAACGCACCACGGCGATAAAAATCAGGGCGACAAACACTTCCCAATAGGCAAAGCTGTCCCTCAATTCAGCCGAGACATAGCCAATCAGCACCGCCCCGAGCACAGCCCCATACGGACTGGTCTTGCCCCCGACGGCGGCCCAGATGACAAATTCCGTGGACAGAACAAAGCCCATGGCCTGCGGCGTCACAATGCCCTGATGCAGGGCGAACAAAGCGCCAGCCAAGGCCGCCAGCACCGCCGACAAGGCATAAGCCCTGGCCTTGATCCGGTCTGTGGCGTAGCCAAAAAGCTGCATACGGTCTTCGTTCTGCGCGATCCCATCCCACAATACGCCCAGCGGCCGGCGAAGCAGCGCACTGACCGTCAGTGTGCTGACCAGCACGACAGCCGCCACCAGCCAGTAAAAATCGCCATAGCGGTCAAACCACTCCCACTCGGGAATATCCACCATGCCATTGAAGCCGCCCGTCACGCTGCTCCATTGCTGCGCGGCCAGAAAGCCCAACATGGTCATGGCCAGGGTAATCAGCGAAAAATACGGGCCGCTGCCCTGGCTGCGCGCGAACACCAGGCGGGCGATGCCCCAGGCCAGCAAGGCCGGCAGCAACAGCGCGGCCAATAAGCCCAGCAGCCAAAGCGGCTCAGTTTCCGCCGCTTTCAGCGCCCCCCCGGCCAAATAAGCCCCCAGCCCGAAAAACAGCGCATGCCCCAGCGGCAAAAAGCCCAGCCGCCCCCAGCACAACGCCACGCCCTGAGTGGCAATGCCATAAATCAGGAAGAGCGCGATCTGATAGGCAAAGAAATCCCCGCCCAGCAGCGGCGCCGCCAGCAGCGCCAATACCAGCAGCAGCGGCGGCAGCCGCCGCCAGAGCGTAGCGCGCGGCCCGGCCTGCGCCCTCGGGGAATCAACGACGTGAGAAGAGACCATTGGGTTTGAGCCACAAGAAAAGAATCGAAATCACCAGCACCACGGCATAGCCGCTCGTCTGCCCCGCAATACTGCTCATGACGGCCTGCGAGCCGCCAATCACGCCGACCCCCCCGGCAAAGCCGCCCAAGGTACCCAAGCCCCCAACGACCAGCACAAAGAATGCATCCAGCAGGTAATCCAGGCCCATGCCTGGCTCAATACGCACCAGGGGAGCAAGCAGCACGCCTGACGCTCCGGCCAGCATCACGCCCACGACAAAAGTCTGGGAAGCCAGGCGCCGGGTATCTATGCCCAGCGCCTGGGCCAGCACCGGATTGCCCGTCATGGCGCGCACCCTCAGGCCAGCCGCGCTGCGCCGGTACCACAGCAGCAAAGCCACCATCAGCACGATGGCCAGGACAATCAGGCTCAAGCGATAGAACGGATACTGCGTTCCGCCCAGAGAGACCGGCAAGGTCAGGCTGCTTTCCACATGGCGATAGCCTTTGCCCCAAATGGCCTCCACCAGCTTGCGCAGCAGCATGGCCAGCGCCCAGGTTGCCAGCAGCGTATCGAAGGGCCTGGCATAGAGCGGCCGCACCAGCCAGCGCTCTACCGCCCAGCCGAGCGCAGCGCAGTCAGCCAAGGCCACGGGCATGGCCGTAGCCAGCGGCCAGCCCCACTGCTGCACTGTCACGACGGCATAGGCGCCCAGCATGACAAACTCGCCATGCGCCATATTCAATACGCCCAGCAGGCCAAACACCACGGCCAGGCCCAGCGTCGCCAGCATCAGCGTCGCCAGTTCATAGGCCAGATTCAGCCCATGCAGCAGCAAATCGGTTTCCATCGCGGCTATACCTTGCAATCCTGGCCGGCAGGCACGCCCGGAAAGGTTTCCAGTACCCGGAAGCCGTGTTCGCCCACTTCCGCCACATAGATATCCTGGGCAACATGCCTGCCGCCAAGCGTCACCTCGCCCCTCGGCCCGCGATAACGGGTGCCGTCGCTGGCGGCATCCATGGCTGCGACCTCCAGCGACCCGGCCCGGTTGGCCAGCGCCTCCAGCGCCAGCAAGCCTTCATACGTTGACTCGGCAATACCGCTCATCATGGGCGCCTGCGCGCCAAAACGGCTGGCGTAGGCATCGGCAAACGCTTTGGCATCCGGTGTTTCCAGACTGGAAAAGTAGCCGGCACTGGAATACAGATTGCGCGCATTGGCTGGCCCCATCCCTGCCAGGGTGTTCTCTTCAATCAGCGTTCCCAGGCGCAAGGCCTGATCCGCCAGGCCAAAACTCGCAAACGCCTTGTTGAAACTGACCGACGCCCCGCCAACCAGAGAAACCAGCACCGCATCCGCCCCGCTATCCCGGATGCGCGCCAAGCTCGCATCGAAGTTATCTACCGTGAACGGCAGAAACTCTTCGCCCACGATCTCGGCCCCGGTCTGGGCAATATAGGTTTTGGCTGCTGCATGGGTATTGCGGCCCCAGATGTAATCATTGCCAATCAAATACCATTTCTTGGGATCACGGTGGCTGGCCAGCCAGGGGATGACAGTCGCCAATTGCTGTTGCGGCGTTTCGCCTATCGCATAAACCCCGGGCGCGCAGTTTCCGCCTTCATTGACTGGCGTATAGATAAAGGGAATCTTGCCCTTGAGCATACCGGCGATGGCCCCTCGCACCGCGCTGTCATGCTGCCCCACCAGCGCCATCGCCCCCTGCCCTTTCCAAAGCCTGAGCGCAGCCTGAGCCGCTTCGGCAGGCGGCAGCCCGGCATCACCAAACAGCAGCGCTACCGGCCTGCCCAGAATACCGCCACGCGCATTGATCGTCTCGGCCGCCAGCTCCGCGCTGGCGCGCGAGGCCGGGCCAAACATACCTGCCGGGCCGCTCTGCGGAATCATGACAGCCACTTTGATGGGGTCCGCAGCCCAGGCCGACGGCCAGCAACCAGCTGCCGCCAGCGCACCTGCGGTTTGAAGGAATAGGCGTCGATTCATTTTTGTCTCCATGAACTAAACAACACTTCCGGCCCGGCAAACTCAAGCCGTCTGCCAGCTTTCCCGCAACGCAGCCGGTAATGGCCGGCGCGGCCAGACCGACTCCAGCGCCATACCAATCGCCAGAATCTGCTTATCCATGCCCGGCAAACCATCTATTTCCATGCCAACCGGCAAGCCCTGACTTTCCCC
>NZ_JBQEKA010000029.1:0-35287 GCF_052103615.1 Kerstersia sp.
ACCCTTGAGCGCGACGCATCGTGGCGTCATATCTGGATAAGCGAGAAGCATGGATGGTGTTCCTAACGCGGCGTCGCTGCCTCAGCCAGAAAGTAATTTTGTGTCGCTGCGGCAGTTACTCGCCATTTTTTCTGCCCGCGCACGCCTGATTGGCGTGGTTGCGGTGCTCGTCTTTCTTTTGACGGGCATCGCGTTAGTGGCTGCGCCGCGTGTTTGGACATCCTCCGCTTCGGTATTTGTAGATTACCGTGATGATGATCCGATTTCTGGCCAGAAAATTTCCCCATTGATTGATGACGGTTATTTGCTGACGCAGCGGGATCTATTAAGCAGCGCTGCCGTTGTCGATTTGGCTGCAAAGAAACTGGGATTGATTCCAGCCGCGCTGCCAGGCGCAACCGCAGAGGTTTCTGCTGTCACCACAGCAATACGCAGCCGGATTCAAGTGACAGGCGGCCGGGATAGCCGGGTGATTACGGTTACCTATTCCAGCGATTCGCCCGGGCGGGCGCGTGATGTCACGAATGCGATTGTTGAATCCTATATAGAATTTACGGAGCGCTTGTCATCGACGGCAGCGCGTGCACGCCGCGAACAGTACAACGCGCAATTGGATGCGTTGCGTTCCGAGATAGATTTGATTCAGGAAAAGCTGACGCAGTATCAGCAGGAAACCGGCATTCTGAATACTCAGGATCATGGCAATCTGGAAACCTTGCAGCTGAACAGCATGGTGACTGCGCTGGCACAGGTTCAGGCACAGAAGGCAGAAGCCATGGCGCGCAATGAGGCCATCCAGAAACTGATAAGCAGCGGGGTGAAGACCGAGAACCTGCCGCAGTTGAATCAACTGCCGATTCTGCAAAATCTGCTGGAGGCCTTGACGCAGATTGATAACCGCTTGGCGGATGTGCGCGGGTCGCTGGGCAATAATCATCCGACGATGCGGGGCTTATTGGCGGAACGGGCGCAGCTCGTGCGCCGGATCAGTCAGCAATCCCGGGCGGCGCTGGATACGCTTGAGAGCGACGTGGAGCGGCTTGGTGGCCAGGAGCGTGCCTTGGCACGAGATATCGCTGCGCAACGGGAACGCGTGTTGACGCAGATGCAGCAGCGCGATCAGATCACCGCCTATCAACGCCAGCTAAGCAGCGCGGAGCAGGTATATAGCACTGCACTGCAGAAATATGACAGTCTGTTTATTGCCAGTAATATGAATTTGGCGAATGCCTCGATTATCCAGCGGGCCGAGTTGCCGCGTGCACCATCCAGTCCCAAGGTGCTGCGCAGCTTGTTGATCAGTATCCTGATTGGCCTGATTGCCGGGTTTGGCCTGGCGCTGGTGCTGGAGTTGCTCAATCGCCGTGTTCGTTGTGCCGAGGATGTGACGCAAAATGGCATGACCTTGCTGGGTGTGGTGCATCCGCAGTTTGATTCGCCGGAGGGCAAGCATGAGCGGAGATAGGCAGCCTGACGATGCTGGCCTGGCCAAGGATGATGCGGGCGGGCCGCGTTCGCCATTCAATGTTTCATTCATGTGGCCTGAACCGGAAGCCGCAGGTGCGCAAGGCACCACCACCGTGCCGCGGATGGGCGAGGAATTATTGCGCGCCGGGGTGCTGGACGCCGCGCAGATTGAACATATTGTTAAAGCACAGCGGCAGAGCGGGATGCGTTTTGGCGAAACGGCCATCGCCCTGGGGTTATTGACGCCGGAACAGGTGCAATTGGCGCTGGCCGACCAGTTTCATTTTCCTGGTTTGGCGCGCGGCGCCCACCCCTTGCTCAGGCGATTGCCTTTGCTGTGCGACCCGTTTGGCGCGGAGGCCGAGGCAGTACGGCAAGTGCGGGCCAATATTCTTTTGCGCATGCGTGATATCAAGCGGTTTTCGGTGGCCATCACCAGTCCGACGATACACGCCGGCAAGACTTATATGGCGACCAGCCTGGCAGCGGCGTTTGCCCAGACGGGCCGCCGGACTTTGTTGCTGAATGCGAATTTGCGGGAATCCGGGCAGCAGTCCTTGCCTGATCTGGCTGATACACCGGGGTTGTCCAGTATTTTGGCCGGGCGCGCGCGGGATATACGCAGCCAGCCACTGACGGGATTGCCTTTGTTGCATGTCATTGATGCCGGGCCGCAACCGCCCAATCCCTTGGAACTTTTGCAAGAGCCGGCCTTAAGGACTTTTTTGCATAGTGTCGGCCAGGAATTCGATGTGGTGATCGTAGATACGCCTGCCGCGCTGGAGTCTTCCGATGCGCAAGCGATTGCCGCTCAGACAGATGTCTGTGTCATGGTGGTGCGGCAGCATAAAACTTCGCTAAGCCAACTGAATCAATGTCGTGAGTTGTTGATGGCGGCCCACGCAACGTTGCTGGGCGTGGTGTATGGCGCTCGCGATGCCCATCAATCGCGCTTGAAGAAGCGCTGGTTCAAGTGGCGCGATTGGTTTTCCCGGTCAGGCAAGGGCCGGAGCAAACACTGATGTCTCGTCCCTCAGAGATTGATGCAGCGCATGAGAGCGCTGCGCCCAAGCGCCGGGCCGGCTTGCTCTCCCATTCCATGTTATCGAGTCTGGATCAGGCATGGCTAAGCGCCTTGAACCTGGTGCTCGGACTAGTGTTGATCCGGTTGGCGACCAAAGATGAATACGGGGTGTATTCACAGCTGTTTGTCGGCGGCCTGTTTATTACGACCGTCGTGGATGCGTTGTTGACGCATCCATTGATGACAGCATTGCCGGGGCTGGAGCCGCTGACGCGTCAGGCATTGTTGCAGCGTTTGTCGCGTTTGCAGCTGGGGCTGGCGGTTGGTCTGGCGCTGTTAGGGGGCGTCGCGTATGGCGTTGCGGCACATCAGGCCGGTGATGCGCAGATCGTGCCGATTGCCTTGAGCTTTATGCTGTATCTCTTGAGCAGTTCGCGCCGGGAATATCAGCGCGGCTTGAGTTATATCGAAGGGGAACCCAAGCGTGCGCTGATCGTGGATGGCATCTATGGTGTCGTGCTGGCGCTGGGCGTGGCCGTGCTGGCGTGGCAGCGCGCATGGCTGCATTTGCCGGGCATCTTTCTGGTGTTGTCGCTGGCAAATGGCGTGGCGTTGTTATGCAGCCGGCGCCGGGTGCGGCTCGATGCCATGCCGGATTTGCGGCAGCCGATGGCGCAACTATGGCAGCGCGGAAAATGGGCTTTGCCAGGGGCCTTGATGTCATGGGTCGTGAATTACAGCTATCTCTACATGACGGCCTTGTGGGTGGGAGCGGCAGGTTCGGCAGAGTTGAATGCTTCCCGCCTATTGTTGATGCCGGTATCACTCTGTGTCATTGCTTGGGCGAAGGTTGGCGCGCCGACACTGTCGCGTACCTTGCAGGCGCAGGATACGGCACGGCTGCGCCGGATACTGGGGGGCTCGGCTGTGGGCCTGACGGTATTGGCTTTGGGCTATCTGGTGCTTGTCTGCCTCTTGCTGCCGCTGCTGGAAAAATATGTGCTGGGCCCGGATTATGCTGGCGTGCAGTCCTTGGTGCTGTTGTGGGGGCTCTACTTCTGGGGGTACGCCATGCACTGGCTGTGGACGGCCTTTCTGATGGCCGCCGATCGCTATCGTGAGCTGCTGGGGGTTTCCTTGCTGGCGCTGGTGGTGCTGGTGATCAGTTTGCCGCTGATGTTGATGTGGTATGGCACGACGGGCGCAGTCATAGCGCTGATAATTGTTGAAGTGGCGACGGTTGTGATGCAACTGTGGCTGGCCTGGCCCTGGTTAATGGGCAGGGCGCAGTATTCCCCTCGATAAAGACGATGAAACTGAGTATCTGCATTTGCACTTTTCGCCGCCCTGCTCTGCTGGACATTCTGCTCGGACAGCTTGCCAAGCTGGATCTTGAACAGGCGCAGACAGAAGTTGTGGTGGTGGATAACGACCCCGCAGGGGCTGGCCTGCCTGTCGTACAGACTTGGCAATCACGTTTTCCCGTGGCATTGCGTGCGATTCATCAGCCGAAGCCGAATATTTCAGCCGCACGGAATGCAGCGATTCATGCGGCTCTTGGCGAGTTCGTGTTGTTTATTGATGACGATGAGTCGCCCGAGCCGGGCTGGACGGCTCACATGCTGGCCACCCAGTCGGCCTATAACGCAGATGTGGTGGTCGGGCCGGTCTGCCCGCGGTTTCATGAAGACACGCCTGCCTGGGTGCAGCATGGCGGTTTTTTCGAACCGCGCGCGCACCAGACCGGCGATACGTTGGCGCCGTATCAGGGATATTCCGGCAATACATTGATCCGTCGCGCCTTGGCGCTCCAGATACCCGGGCCGTTTGATCTGAATTTCGGTGCGACTGGCGGTGAGGATGTCATGTTCATGACGGATATGGTGGCGCGGGGGGCGTTATTGGTGTGGTGTAACGAAGCCGCAGCATCGGAATTTGTACCGCCTGCCCGCACGCGGCTCGCCTGGATCGTGCGCCGCGCCTATTGGGGAGGGCAGGTGTTTATGCGGACACAGACATACCGGCGCCGGGGCTGGGAGCGTTTCCGCTTGCAAACAGTGCTGGGGACGAGGGCCTGTCTGCAAGGTGGCGTTGCCTTGATTGTTGCCTTGCTGTTGTTGCCGGTGTCTAGAATCAAAAGTGTGCGTTGGCTATGTACAGCCTCATCACAGGCTGGCAAGCTCAGCGCTGTTATCGGCTATCACAACCGTGAATATGGCGCGCTCTGATGCGAAGGGTTCGAGGGTCTGGCTGAATTGGGAACGCTGGGTTGTCGCGACAATTGCAGCGGTGTCTCTATCGTTTTCGCAAATCCGGGTGAATGGCTTATTCAACACCGGTGAGCGAATCGTCGTCGATAGCCAGCAAGGCTCCATGCTCAACCAGCTGGTATATGGCGGATGCCTGGCGCTGGCATTCCTGGTTGCCTGGCGCCATCAGAGGGCGGTGTGGCTGGCTTTGCAACGGATAGGCTGGATGTTGCCTCTGTTTCTATTATGTTGTGCCGCCAGCGTATTTTGGTCTGCCTATCCGCTGATTACAGCCAAACGGGTGGTGCAGATCAGCGGCTGGCTCTTGATAGGGTTGTTGCTGACGTTGCCAGGGTTCGGCACCCCGTTTTTCAGCCGGGTGCTGCGTGTGTCACTGGGCATTCTGATTGTCTTGTCCGCCATGATGGCGATTTTGACCCCCCAGTATGGGCAAAGTCTGGATATCCATGGTGGCGCCTGGCACGGTATCTTGTGGCAGAAAAATACCTTGGGCGCAGCGGCCGCGGCGATGGTGCTGTTTTGGTTTGATGCTGCGTATACCCAAGCCAGGATCTCGCCGTGGCTATGGCTGGGGACGGCGTTGGGGTTTGTGACCCTGGTGATGACGAAAAGCAGCACATCATTACTGACACTGCTGCTGGCCCTGGGTATCTACTTGATGGTCTATCGGGCCAGGATCCTTCAATATCGCATGACTGCGGTGCTGGTATGCGCCGGTTGTGTTGGCGTGCTGCTGGGTTTGCATTTTTATATGACGGTGACAGGCGAATTGCCGTCCTGGAAGACCCTGACTGGCCCGGTTACCGCATCGGTCGGGAAGGGAAATGACCTGACCGGGCGGACCGAGATCTGGGCTTTGTTGTTTGAGGCGATCAAGTCCCATCCGTGGCTGGGGATCGGCTACGGCGCCTTCTGGATCGGCGAGAACGGACCGGCGCAATTCATTGCGGATTTCCTGTACTGGATGCCATCGCACGGGCATAACGGTTTTCTTGATATGCTGAATGAGCTGGGCATCGTGGGGTTTGCGCTGCTGGTGCTGGTTTGTATCAGCCATGTCTATAAATTGATTCATCTCAGCCGTTATGCGGCGCAGGAAGCCGCGCTGCATTTGGCTGTGTTCGTCATGCTGGTGATTAGTAATTTCTCGGAAAGTCATCTGCTGTATGGTTTGTCCTTTCAGAATTGCTTGTTCATTTTCTCGATTGCGATTGTCTCGAATTCTTTGGCGCGGCATCGGAATGGCGGTTTTGAAGCGCGGCCGTACCAGTAGGCAAAGATTATTTGTTGAGGGCTGAGATGCGAGATTTAGAGTTTTTTGCTGCCATGCGTGTGGCAACACGCCGGGCCAAGACGCTGGTGGCGGTGCTGTTGGTCGGGTTGCTGACGGCCAGTGCCGGCGCCTTGCGTGCTGAGCCGGCATTTCCTGCGGCGTATGTCTTTTCTGTCGATGAAGATGCCTTGGCCGGCGCGCCTGATCAGTCCAGCCTGAATCAGGCCTTGCAGCCCAGCGACATGATTTATGTGCGGGGAGCGCATTTTTATCGGGTGGGGCCGGATAACACGGCGAATACCACCGATGACACCCGCGTGCGTTTGTACGGAATCAACCTGAGCTTTTCCGCGAACTTCCCGCCGCCAGAGGATGCCCGGCGTATCGCGCAGCGTCTGCGGAAATTGGGATTCAATGCCGTTCGTTTGCACCATCTGGACACCGTGCCCAGCGATAAGCAGCAGCCGCCATTCAGCGTGCTGGGTAAAGGGCCCTACCCCAGCTGGAATCCGGAAGCCATACGGCGTTTGAAGCACTTTATCGAGGTGCTGGCAGACGAGGGTATTTACACCAATTTGAATTTGCGGGTCGGTTATCAGTTCCGCCCTGGTGTCGATGCGGTGGAACCGTTTAACGCGGCCGCAGTGCGGCGCCCCATCGGGAATCCGATGGCGATTTTTGACGAGGAAATGATTCAGCTGCAGGAGCGCTATGCCGAGCAACTGATCGACGCGTTGGGCTTGCGTGATAATCCCGCCCTGGCAATGGTGGAAATCAATAACGAATCCTCCTTGCTGTATGCCTGGATGACGCCCGGGCTTTGGGAAGATGTGCTGCAGGCCAGAGCCAAGCCAGCGCTGGAAGAGGATTGGCGCACGTGGCTGACGGAGCGCTACGGGTCGCTGACTCAGGCGTGCCAGACCTGGGGCACTTGCGCCCGTCATGGGGCGGCGCAGATAGGCTTGCCGGTGGCACAGGCGGATGCGGCCGTTGGCAGTGGCTGGTTCGCGCGTTTGCAGCGCAGGATGACGGATGCTTTTGGCAACTGGACGTCCCCTACGCTGGCGAGCCAGCTGGCGGCACCTGTGCCGACGCCGGAAACGGATTTTCTGCTGTTTCTGGCTGAGATGGATGCCAGGTATCTCGATAGAGTCGCCAAAGTGGTCAAGCAGACGGCAGGCCAACGGGTACCTGTCGGGGGAACCCAGATGAGTTTTGCCGGCATCCTGGGGCTGGTGGCGCAACAGGGGATGGACTATATCGACGAACACGTCTATGTGGATCATCCGCACTTTCCCCAGGGCATTGCCAATATTCATGACTGGCGTATCTGGGATACCGCATTGAGCGGTAAAGGGATGGAGCGCTTGCATCGCCTGGCATTGATGCGCGATGTGGATAAGCCTTTTGTCATCAGCGAATACAACCACCCTTACCCAAGCCGCCAGGGAGCGGAAATGATCCCCTTGCTGGCAATCTTTGGCGCTTTGCAGGATTGGGACGGTTTGTTCTTCTATGAGTATGGCGATATTTTTGATACCAGTAATGCGCCATCCGGTTTCGGCTTGCATGGCGACTGGGGAAAATATGCGCTGGTTGGCCAAAGCGCAAGATTGTTCCGTGAGGATTGGGTGACGCCGCTGGCGCCGATCCATTACCTGGGCTTGAGTGCCGCGCGCCAGGCTGTGATTGCTGCTGCCGCGCCGCTGAACAATTTGTATGCCGAGGTGCAACAGGCCTACCGTTTGCCAGAAGAGTCAGTGCTGAGCACGCGGATGGGGGTCGTGCCAGAGGGAAGTGATGTGGCGACGGCAGTCGATGCCAAGACGCCTGCGGTCAGCCGGCAGGATGGCTTGATCCGGCTTGATACGCCGCGCGCCTTTGCTGTGTTTGGAATGACGCGCCGTGCCGAAGTGAAGCAAGGCGATACGCAATTGGCGTTTCAGCAGCCGGGTACGCACCATCTCAGCATCATGGCCAGTACTGTGGATGGGCAGCCATGGGACCGGTCATGCCACTGGCTGATTTCTCTGGGGACCGCGACGGTAGGCACACAGCCGGGTTCGCGTCCTCCACGGCCGAAAGACTGGATACCGCATCCGTTGGGCGATTATTCCTGGACGCTGGAGCCTGATCCTGATTCGTTGTCCGAACCCTCCGCGCCACGGGTTGGCCATGCTCCTGCCTGGCTGGGCGCGGATCCTATCCGCTTGACCCGGAACGCGCCGGCACCGGCGGTGCAGGTGTTTCCATTGGATGGGGCAGGCCAGCGCCGGGCGCCGCTGGATGAGGCGTCAGCGCGGGTGACTGCGGGAAAGGCGGTACTGTCTTTGCAACAGAGCCCAGCACTGGCTTCGCCATGGCATGAAGTCGTGTTTAGTGGCAATGAGCTGTGCGGGGCATTGCCCGTTCCGGGGCATAAGTAAGGAGAGGGATATGAAGGTGCTGGTGTTGGGCGCAAATGGCTTTATTGGCAGGCATCTGCTGGATGCCCTGGCTGCGACGCCAGACCTTGCTCCGGTTGCAGCCAGCCGGAGACCTCAGGTCAGTGAACGCTTTGCGACGGTCCAGTTGGACGCCACGCAACCGCAGGCGCTAGCTGCGGCCTTGAATGATGTCGGGGCCGTCATCAATTGCATTGCCGGTGCGCCCGCGACCATGACGGGCAGCGCGCAGGCGCTGCGCGATGCCTTGATGGACCGGCCTGCCGTGCGTCTGATTCATTTCAGTTCCATGGCTGCCTATGGCAGTGTGCGGGGAGATATTCTTGAAACAACTCCCTTGCGCGGGGATCTGGGCGGATATTCTCAGGCCAAAGCCCAGTGCGAATCCATTCTGGCCCCCATCAAACAGGCATTGTTGTTGCGTCCTGGATGTGTTTACGGGCCGGGGGGCTGGGCCTGGAGCGGCATGATTGCCCAGTTGTTGCGGCAGGGGCGGATTGGGGATTTGGGGCCTGCGGGAGCGGCGCCAAGCAATCTGGTTCATGTGGATGATGTCGTCACAGCCGTCCTGCAAGGATTGCGCCATCCTGAGGTCGTGGGCCCGGTCAATCTGGCGATGCGGGATGCGCCGACCTGGAACACCTATTTCTCGATGTATGCGCAAGCGCTGGGCTTGCCGCCGCTCAAGCGGGTGAGTGCTGCGCGTCTGTGGCTGGATTGCTATGTGGCGGGCAGTGTGATGAAAGCCTTGGAAATGCTGAACAAACGCAAGGCGGCAGGCAGCGGACAACCGGTGCGCCTGCCGCCATCGGTCGTGCGTTTGTGGCGCCAGGACCTGCGCCTGGACCCCAGCCGCGCGGAACAATGGCTGGGCGTGCATTGGCGGCCTTTGCAGCCTGCCTTGCAGCAGATGGCTGCCGCAGCGCAAGCCTAGGCTGCGTGACAGGCTGGAGAGCGAGGATCAGCCTTTGTTCTGATCCTCTGGCGTGTCATCGTTACGCTGCGTCTTAATCCAACTCCGGTTATGGCGGTGTTTGATTTTGGCGTAGAGCTTCCAGGCGATAAAAGCGGGAACATGCAAGAAGTCCCGCAACGCGGACAAACCAAGACCGGATAGCCGCCAGCCACGCAGGACGTAGGCCACCAGGACGGCGATCATTGCCAAAGAGAGCCAGATGCCCCATTGCAATGGCCAGAAAAGGCTGGCGATACTGCTGAAGACCAAGGTTGCCACAATCAGGAACGCGATTTGCGCCAGTGGCGGTGTCAGCAAGTCCAGCGCTAACTCCAGGCAAATTTTGCTGGGTTGCGTGATGCCCTGATGCAACAGCTTCCAGGCGTACTGGCGGGTCAGGGTCAGCCGCCCTCCTTCCCAGCGTTGCCGTTGGGTAGATGCATGATCGGTTTTCTCAGGCAGCTCGGCATCGACAGATGCCTCGTCCACATAGTGGACCCGTATGCCATTCATGCCCAGTTGCAGGCCATATTCAATATCTTCAGTGAGCGAAAACACATTCCACGGCTGCCGCTGAAGCAGCTGGGCCGTCAGACACATTCCGTTGCCGCGCAGCCCGCAGGAGAGGCCCAGGCGCTCACGAGCGCGAGAACGGACATCATGGAAAGCGCCATAGGCAATGGTTGTGAGCCGGATACGCCAGGATGCGGTCAGATTCAGAACACCGTAGCGCGCCTGCATGGCTTGGGCGCCTTGTTCTATCCGGGCGGCAAAGCTTTCCAGCAGATTTGGGGTGACCACCGCATCCGCATCTATCAGAACGACAGCATCGGCCAGCCCTTGAGCCTGACTGTGGGCAAAGGCGAACTTCAAGGCATACCCTTTGCCTCGCTGGGTGTCGTGATGGCGTATCAGCACTTCGGCGCCCGCTGCACGGGCACGTTCAGCGGTCGCGTCAGTGCAGTTGTCCGCGACCACGATAATGCGGTAATGCGTCGTCGGCCAGTCCAGCTTTTTTAGGCTGGCGACGGTACGTGCAATGACGGCTTCTTCCTGGTGGGCCGGGACGATGATATCGAAACGCAACGTTCTGCTGGCTGGCAAAGGGCGGTCCAGCTTGCCTGAAAGCAAGGTCAGCAGGCCCAGGTAGATGCAGGCCAGCGCGGGGACGAACGCCAGGCAGAGGATCAGGAGGCTGAAGACAAGGCTCATTAGATAATCGGCGCTGTCACAGGGGCAGGCATATCGAAAGTGGTGGTCATGAGATAGACGGCCTGGTCGGCTTGCATATGATGGATCGCCAGCGAGACCTCGTTAAAGTGCAAGGCAAAGTCTGCTGGGACGCGGGAAGGACGGTTTTCAGCGATCGCAAGCGCCATTTCTGCCGGCCCGCGGGCAAAGTCCATGGCGGCAGCGCCCCAGCGCTTGGTTTTGGGACCGGTGGCCCGCAGCGGTACACGATGCCGTAGCGGCGACTGCATGAAACGGTTGCGAATACGCAGGTATTTACGGTAATAAGGCTGATCACGATAGAACCAGCAGTCTTCCGCGTAGAGAATGCCCTCGTCGCCGATGATGCGGAAACTATGGTCGTGAGGCGCGACGATGGAGCAGGTCAGGCGCGCCACCATGCCACTGTGGAATTCGAGCACGGCCACGGAAAAATCAGCGGCTTCCTGCGCATTGGCGGCGACGGGTTTACCAGGATGACAAAGAGAAGAAAAAGCGACGACCCGTTTGACCGGCCCAAAAAACAGCAATAACCAGGTCAGGTTATAGCCAGCATGTTCCAGCGTGCAGCCAACTTCAAACTCGTCTTCGTACGGCCATGGCGCGCCTGACAGGCTGCGCCAATTGCGGTACGGGGCCAGCGCCAGAAAGTTATCGTCCATTTCAGCGTAGGTCAGGCGCGGCTGGCCAATGGCGCCGTTCTGCAAGGCTTGAGCCATGGCTTGAGCCGCTTCGGCAAGATGGTTGCAGGGGGCGGAAGTGAAGGATAAGCCTTGCTGCTCCGCCAGAGCGACCAGCGCCTTGGCATGCTCAAGCTTCATGGCCATAGGCTTTTCGGAATACACATGCTTGCCAGCCAGCAGGAACTGCCGGGACACCTCGTAATGCGACGCTGGATTGGTCAGGTTCAGGACCATATCGAACTCGGCCCCCGCCAACAGCGCGGCAGCATCGGTGAAGATGGGAATTTGCCATTGCTTATGCCAACGCTGGGCATGCGCAGGCACGATATCCATGGCAGCAACCACTTCCAGTGTGGGGTGGGCCTGCAGGGTGGCCATATAGTTGTCTGCGACAAAACCGCAGCCGACGATCGCAATTTTCATCTGAATTCGCTCTACTCTACTGACCCGTGAGGGTTTAATTCGTTTGCGTGGACTGCGAGGCTGCTGGTTTCTTGCGACGGCCGCCAAACCAGCGTCGTGCCGGCTGTTCGACAAGATAATAGGTGATGGTCGAACAGACCACCACAAACAGAGTCAGCAGCAGGCCACCAATGATTGCTTGGGTGAAGGATTGCGCCATCCAGGTCGGGCTGATGAACCGATAGGCGGCAGAAGAAAACAGGAAATGACCGAGATAGACGGAATAGGAAATTTCACCGAGAAAATAGATAGGCCGGGTTCCCAGGAGCCAACTGACGGGATTTTTGCCGCACAAGGTCAGCAGCAAGGGGGCGCAGGCAACGGCAATGATAAAACCGGTGTCCGGTACCAGGGCATAGGTAATAAGTAGGATGGCAGCCGCAACTACACTGCCGCGACGTGTTTGCAGCCAGAGAGAGAGCTTGCCCTGGATCACAAAAGCGACTGCGCAGCCAAGGGCAAACTCAGGCAGGCCGCGCGCGATGGCAGGCCAGCCGATGAGACCCCAGTGCGTCCAGGCATTGGCGGTAAAGCCGGCGGCCAGGCACAAAAGGATAATGCCGATGGCGCTGCGTTGCGACCAACGGTGAAAGAGCCAGATGACGCCAGGGAAAAACAGATAGGCCAGGAACTCGATACTCACGGACCATGAGGGCGGATTCCAGATGTTGGATCCGGGCAAAATGAAGTCCCATGCATGAATCAGCAAGACATGTGACAGCAAGGCATCCGGGCTGAACCGTTCGGCCCCGTTGTTGAGTGAAATTCCCCAGCGGCTGGCCAGCCATAACGAGCACAAAATGGCGAGCAGCATGAAAAGGTGCAGCGGATAGATACGCGCCATACGGCGTTGCATGAACGTCGCGTAGCTTTTCAGCGTGACGGTTTCCTGAAACCAGCGCTGATACACCAGCGTCATGACAAATCCGCTGAGCACAAAAAAGATATCGACTTGGCGGCCGCCGTTGAAAAACATCCGGTCAATCAGCGCCGAGGGCTCCAGCGCGGTATTGATGGCGAGCAGATGTTCCTTGACATGGGCCCACAGCACAATCAGCGCTGCAATGCCCCTCAGCCCGGTAAGTCCTCGGATTTCTTGCATTTTTTAGTGTTCCTCGGCGGTGCAGAGGGAACCGTGGCCAGCGGCAGGCTGGGCAGTCAAAGAGATCGGATGCATCAGGAACCTTGGGCGCGGCGGGCTATCGTGCTGGGATAGAACCAGGACAGTAATGGAATGCGGACGATGATATTGCGCAATAGCAAAGAGCCGAGAATGCCAGCCAGGATGGCAAGCAGCGCGAGCGCCAGATCGTGGACAGGCAGCAGCCGGGTCAGCAATCCGTGGATTTTCATTTCTATTGGCGCATGGAAAATCAGAATGAACAGGCTATTGGTGCCGCAATAGGTCAGGAAGCGGCTGGTCCATGGCCAGTGATTGAGGGTGTGGGCACATGCCAGCATGAGATAAATGCCTGCCGTTGCCGCCATAGCGGCAACGAGGACTGGCGTGAAGACACGTTCATTCAAGTCTACTTGTGAGCCAAATAGCTGTACGGAGATCAGCAACACGCCGATTGCCAGCGCAGGCCACCACCAGTGCGCGACTCGGAATGCCATGACAGCCTGCCGGCAGGCGTTGCCCAGCAGGAAGAACACCAGTGTGACGGGCAGCAGATCCAGGCTGAAGGGCAAGCCGCGCGACATGCGGCCATCCGTGGTTGTGATGACATGCAGATCGGCTGTGACATTGAAAACAGCAGGGGTCACCGCCAGCAGCGCGAGCGCGCAGACCACGCCGCGCCAGGTGCGCCAGGGCGTGTATTTCAGAATCCAGTAGGCCAGGCCGTACAACAGCCAGAGATGGGGCAGAAACCACATGGGCGGGATGTCCAGCGTTTGGCCTGTCCCCCAGAAAATGCCTGCCAGTCTTGGCCCGACGGCTTGCGGGGAGAACAGCAAGGCCAGCGCGAACATGCCGCCCAGCGTAAAGAAGTACGGGCTCAGCAAGGCACGCGATTTACGGCGGAGGAAAGTCCACCAGGGCTGGCTGCTGCTGGCAAATAGCCCGGCCAGAAAGACAAACAGGGGCACCCGGAATTGATGCACCAGATTATCGAGCCATGGCAAATATTGCCGCAGATGGCTATGGCCGAACACCACCAGCAGAATGCTGATGCCGCGCGTAACGTCGATAAAGCGGATACGCGCTGCGGGAGGAACGGGTGTTCCTGCCGCAGCGGCAGGATTAGAAGAAACGTTCATGGACGTGAATCACATCACCGGGGCGGACGGGTGAGTCCAGGTTGGCGCGAAAAGTTTCTTTTTCTTCAGTGTCCGGAATAGCGCGGACAATATCTATCCGGCTTTCGGAGGCGCGTGGCGTCAGGCCGCCTGCCAACGATAAGGCGCGCATGACATCAAGATTTTCTTCCATTGGATAGGCGCCGGAATTGGTGACCTGCCCATAAATGAAAAACCGCGGGGCTGGCGGGACGATGATGATGTCCCCGGCGTGCAGCACCTCGTTTTGCACGGTGTCCAGCTGGGCCGGAGATTGCAGATTGCCGATCTTGCGCTGCAGGCGTTCGGCTGACGATTGATCGGGCCGCTGGCGTAAGAGCAAGGCATGATCCGCCGCGCCTTCGCGGGTGCCACCCGCCTGGGCCATCAGTTCCAGTAGCGTCAGTCCTTGTTCTATGGGATAGCGTCCCGGGCGCACGACTTCGCCCAGCAGGGAAACGACACGGCTGCGTATTGCCAGAACCGTGACGATCACTTGCGGGCGCAGCACGAAACCGCCCTGCTGCAAGCGTTTTTCCACGTCACGGCTAATGGCGGCAGGCGTCATATTGGCAATGTGGAGCGCCCCGATCAGCGGCAGCGTGATATTGCCTTCGGCATCGAGGGTCACTTCCGCTGAAAGATCGGGCTGGCCAAATACCGTGACGCGGATCGTATCGCCGGGGCCGACCTCGCTGACCACTCCGCTGGGGGCGGCGACGGCAGCGGGAGCATCCTGACTGCCCAGCGGCCCGGCATCCGCGCGTTGCTGCGCCTGGGCCGCGGGTATCAGAAGGCCCAGGCAAGTTGCCAGCGTCAGTGACAGCCGGATCAAACGGGTGATGGAGAACTTCATTGCTGACCTCGATAATCCTGCCTGACTTGATGGGGTCAGGGTGTTGTCAATTACGGATGTGTTCTATGCAGTGGCAGGCGCTTGTGGGACGCAGTCTGCAATACCTGCATCGAGCGAACGCCATTGCATCTGCCAGGCGAGCGTGGCCTTGCCCGAGTCCAGCCGTATATCCTGCCGCCATAAGGCAGCCAACGATGGTGATATTGGCGGCGGCAAATGCCGCAAACCGACTTTCCGGCCCAGCTTGCTGGCAATGAACAGAAGCGGCGCCAGCACGCGTGTTTCCAGTGCGTACTGGCGCCGGCTGATGCGCCGTACAGGAACGGCACCGGCAGCCAGCGCCAGGCGCTCAAAATAGATATTCCAGCGCGGCGCGTCGGGCATGGCGAGATTGTAAGCCTGCGATCCGACATTTGCGGGGGCGCGCAAGGCGGCGCAAATCGCGTCCAGGACATCATCGACATGGACCAGGTTGCTATAGCCATCGCCATTCTCGCCCAGGTCACCCAAACGGCCGGCGCGCAGCAGTTGCAATGGGCGTAAAGTCCATTGCGGGCTTTGATAGCCATAGATGCAGCCAGGCCGTAGCAGAATACTGTTGGCGTGTGCGCTCAACAGGGTCTCGGCCAGGGATTTGGCGCTGGCGTAATCGGTTTCACCGGGCGGGATCAGGGGCTGCGCTTCGTTGATATCACCCTGGACATTTCCGTAAACACTCATGGAACTCATATGGATGAGGCGTATCGGCGCGCTGCCGGCAGGCCGGGAGGCGCGCAGCAACGCGCTGGCCAGGGCGCGGGCTGATGCCGCGATGATGGCCGGGGAGCCGGAGATGCCGTTTATTACTGCATCTGCCTGGGCCAGCAGGGCTTCCAGCGCCTGCGGTTCCGTGGCGTCCGCGACCTGAAATGCTACGTCAGCAGGCCAATCGGCAGGCTTGTGGCGGCTGACCCCCACGATGTTCCAGTCTGGGCAGGCTCTCAGCCTGTCAATGAGGTGACGGCCAAGATAGCCGCTGGCGCCCAATACCACGATCTGCAAAGCCATTAGGCTTCTCCTGCGTTCACTGCGGCTTGGGCTTCCTGGCCGGAGGCCAGGGGAAGCGGCGCCAATTCGGCTTGCAAGCGGTCAGCCAGGCGCAAGGCCATGGCGACGATGGTGAGCGTCGGATTGGCCTGGCTGGATGTAGGGAATACGGCGGCACCGGCCAGAAACAGATTGCTGGCCTCATGCAGCCGGCAGTCGGCATCGACCACACTGGTGGCAGGGTCGTGACCCATACGGGCGGTTCCGATATGGTGCCCGCCATAGGCGCCATACCGGGTCATTTCTGTTTCGACCTCGGCGGGGTCATACGTGAAATTTCCTACGCCGGCGGCTTGCAGTTCCTGCGCCAATAGCGCCAATGATGTCTGTACGGTGGCGACATCCTCAGGGGTATAACGCCAGTCGATATGAATACGCGGCATGTCCAGCGCATCAACCGTGCTGCCCAGGGTAATGCGGCTCTCGGGGTTGGGAACCTGTTCGGCGTGGAAATCCAGGCTGTAGCGGTGATTTTTTGGGGTGACGATAATGGATGGGAATTTCCGGTCGGCCAGGGTGCGGCGCCACAGCCAGTTCGACAGGAAAGAGGCGGTGCCGGGAATATCCGTCAGGACATTGCCTAGATGGGCACGCCACTGGGCCATGCTGCGAGGCGTATCGTCATACAGGCGTTTGGCGTATTCATAGGGGATGGCAGGGCGTGCCAGATAGAGCAGCGATAGAATGCCTATGCCATGGCCTGGGTCCGTAATCCGGGGGTGATGCAGGCGGGCAATGAAATTGCCAAGCTGGTATTGGTGTTGTGCCGCAGCAGATAGCGCCAGCCGCTGGCGGCAATAAATCCCTTCGGCCGAGCGTTGATAGCCGTGATAGACCGAGTTGGCGGCCGACACATCCAATGTGCCTATGGTGCCAGCCAGGTGACACATATAGTAGCGGCCGACGACATCCTGGGCATTGCCCAGCCCGCGGCCGCTCGAACCAGGGGTCGCGAGGAGCAGACGGGCGGTTTCCAGGCCGCCGGTCGCCAGGACATAACGGCGGGCCTGGATGGAGAACTCCCCGCCTTTGAGCGTACGCACGATGGCTTTACCGACCGTGCCGTCTGAGTTTTGCCCGGTAAAACGACAGAAGTTGGCCTGTGTGAGCAAGCGCAAAGAAGCTTGGGCAAGACGTTGGCGGTAGCGTTGGCCGAAGTTTGTCGGGCAACTGAAACGTTCCAGCGTATCCGAGGAAAAGACCTGGCTTTCAAAACCGCCGATCATGGGCTTCATTCCATGTTCGAAGGCTTCGTCAGCGGTATAGCGGAAGGCACCGGCTTCACACCAGCGGTTGGCACGTTCGTAGTACGGCAATAGCGTGTCGTATGAAATCGGCCAGCCGCTATGGGGGATATAGTCCCGCGCTTCGAAGTCGATGGGATCCATCGGCATGCAGCGGCCGCCCCAAAGCGTGGTTGAACCGCCCAGCTGCCGTACCCGGTATGCGTCTGGCGGGCTATGCAGCCGCGTGTCGGCGACTGTGCCTGCGTAGAGGGCCTGGGTGGCCGGGTCGCTGGTTTCATTGCCGCTTTCCAGCAGAATGATGTCCAGACCGCTGCGCGCCAGGCTAAGCGCCAGCGTAATGCCTGCCGCGCCGGCGCCGATGATGCATAAGTCGGCTTGCAGGCTGCTGCCATGGCCGACAGTGTTTGCATCAATAATCATGGTCTGATTTCCTTATGAGCGGCAGGCGGAATATTGTTTGGTCTCTGCGACGGGCAGGCCTGTCACTGCATGAGGGACACGGGCGCGCTGCATACCTGGTGGATGGCATGGCATAACAGTCGTTTTGTGTCCGGTTTCCAGGTAGGGTGCTAGTATGCGTAAAGGCGGCGCTTTTTTGAAGCGGGTGGGCTGGCATGATGCGAAAAACACCCTCTGCTTTGCAGTATATGCCGCTTGGGATACAGTGCCGCTATCCCCTGCCAAACAGGCTTGGCTTGCTGCTTTCTTACCATCATGCATCCATCTTCTCCGACCGTTACACCTATTGGCCAGGGTCCATCCGACCTGCCTGTCATCAGCTTATTCGATCTGAATATTGTTGCCGCTGATCTCAATCAGGCGACTCAATTATTGTTAACGGCTGCGCGGCAGCGTAACGGTTCGGCGAGTGTGGTCGTGACGCCGAATGTGGATCACGTTGTTAGGCTGGAGAAACAACCGGAGTTCAAGGCGGCGTATGCAAAGGCAGATTTCATTTTTGCCGATGGCATGCCGCTGGTCTGGTTCAGCCGGCTGATGCAGCGCGCATTGCCGGCACGTGTGACGGGTTCTGATCTGTTTGTGCAGCTTTGCCTGCGCGCCGTTCCTGAGAAATTGAAGGTCGCCTTGATTGGCGGACAGCCGGGACAGGAGCAGCATTTGCAGGACTTGTTCCAGCAATACTATCCCGGGCTGGACTTGCATGTGCGTTGCCCATCCATGAAGTTTGATCCCTTCGGCCCGGAAGGCCTGGCGACCAGGGATTGGGTGCAAGCACTGAACGCAGATATCATTTTTATCTGCCTGGGCATGCCCAAGCAGGAGCGCTGGGCGCTGCATTATGCGCGGGACTTGCCTGGCGGTGTGATTCTGTGTGTCGGGGCCGCCATGGAGTTCGCCGTTGGTTTGCAAAAACGGGCACCTGCTTGGGTACAGCGTATTGGAATGGAGTGGGTATGGCGCCTGCTTTCCAATCCCCGCCATCTGTGGCGCCGCTATTTGGTAGAAGATCCGAAGTTCCTGCTGCTTTGCTGGCGGGCCTGGAAACAGCGTTGAAAGCCTGGCCAGTGAAACCGCGCATTTTTCTCCACTGGCTGTTGGGTGTCATTGCCGCAGGGATGGGGTATCCGGTCGGTGCCGTCGTATTTCCGGAAGCCATAGATTACGTCCTGCAGATGCGCAGCGTGGTGGAGCATCAGAGCAATCCTGCGCGTTTGCCCGATTCAGCAACGGATAAGCATTCATCACCAGTGCTCGTGAATGGTGTGGGGCTGGCGGCGCGTATTCCATTGTTATCGGACGCGACGCGGTTGGAGTTGGCTGGCAGCCTGGCCGATGCGCGTTATCTGAATACCTCGGAATTGAATCATCAGCCTGCGTTGTTTGACGGCACCTTGCATTGGCGAGCGGGGCAGCTATTTGCCGGCAAGGTGAATTATCACTACGAGAAAGGGCTGAATCCGAGCCTGGATAGTACCTGGCCGGAACGCGACCTGATGGCGGACGGCACCTGGAATGCAGAAGCCGGCTTGCGGGTGACGGACGCATTGACGTTGCCGGTACTGGGTGTCTTCCGGCGCCAGGTCAGGTATGACAATGAAGTCAATCGCGAACTGTATAACCGCACGACGGAGGGCTGGCAGGCCGCCGCACGTTATGCCGGAATGGGCTTGAGCCAGATACAGGCCGGCGTGCGCCATTCACGCACGGATTTCCCGCTGCGGAATCTGGCGATGACGGAACGTATAGATAATCGTTATACCGATCGCGAGCTATTTTTGGATGCCGTCTGGGCTATGAGTGTCAAAACGACGCTCGGGGCGAATCTGGGATATGTCCAGCGCCGTTATGACACCCTGCATGATCGGGATCTGAACTTTCACACATTCGCCTTGCAGGCATTGTGGGACTACTCTCCGAAAACACGGGTCGAAATGCGGGTCTGGCGCCAGCCATTTGCCTATGATGATGACCCGGATTTGTTGTATGCGATTCAAACTGGCGCGCGGGCCAGCGTTGTTTGGCGCCCGACAGTCAAAACGGCCTTGAGCCTCAATCTTGAACGAATGCGGCAACAAGACTATGCCGGGGTCGGCGGGGAGGACCGGACACGTCACATCTTGCGTTACGGGCCCCAGTTAAGCTGGCAGCCTGTTGAAAATATGCGCTGGGTGCTCGCTTATTACCGTTCGCGTGAAACCGGATCCGCTGCCTATAACAGCTATGAGCAAAACTATGTCCGGCTGGGCGTGGAGTGGATGTTCGACAATGGCGATCTGGGCCTGACACGCTTATTGCAGCCCAAGGCCTGCAACTACCGTTTTGTCGCGCTCAATATGTGTTGAGCCTGGCCGGGCACCGGCGCAAGAAAGGCAGGAACGCCAGTGCCCCGCCAAACTTACTGATCCAGTCGCTGCACTGCCAAATGCAGCTCTTCCAGCTTGAATGCCGGTTTTTTCGGCAGGATGAATTGCAAGACCCAGACCACGGCGACCGGCACCAGCGCGGCCAGCAGGAAGGATTCCAGCAGGGTGTCCATATTGCCTGTCGGTGACGGGAAGTAGGTCAGGCCGGCGGCCAGGCCGGCCAGCGTGCCCAGGGTGGCGGTGCGGCCGTCGTGGCGGCGGTTGTAGAGGCCGTAGAACACCGGGAAGGCGGCAGCGGCGCAGAGCAGGTCTGCCAGCAGGAACAGGTACAGCACGCTGTAGCCCTGGGCCGAAACAATCATGACAGGAATGGCCAGCAGCATGATGAGCCAGCGCGCCAGGCGCAGCAAGGTGGTGGTGCTGGTGTGCGGCGCCAGGCGTTTGACGTCCACGGCGATGATGCTGGATACCGCGCTGATGACGGTATCCGCGCTGCTCATGACTAGCGCCAGCCCCAGCGGGATGAGGGCAATGGCGAACCATAGCGGCACATCCGGCATGATGATGCTGAAGAGCGCAATCGAGCTGTCGCCTTGGGGGTTGTAGGCGACAAAGGCCAGGCCGAACAGGCCCATGACGAAGATGAACGGCACTACCAGCACGCCGCCAAGCAAAAAGCCGCGCCGCATGGCAGGAATGTCTTTGGCGGAATAAACGCGCTGCCAGTTGCCCTGGTGAAAGATGCCGGTCAGCAGGATGGCAACGAAGAAGGTCAGGCCCGCTTTGAGGCCGGTGGCGTTGGTCAGGTCCAGCAGTTGCGGCGCCTGCTGGCGCAGGATGTCAGCCGTGGCGCTGATGCCGCCCGTGGCTTTCCAGCCCAGCCACAGCATGACCAGCAGCAGCGGCACGATGATGACGATCTGCACCTTGTCGGTGAAGATGGAGGCGCGCAGGCCGCCGTAGGCCGTGTAGAGCAGCGTGAAGCCCATCACGATGGCGGCGGTGACCCACAGCGGAATGGGGGCCAGCAGCGTGACCAGCTTGGCGATGGCAGTGATTTCCGCTGTCAGCGAGATGAACATGTAGAACAGCATGATCAGCAGCGTCAGCACGTACATGGGGCGCCCATAGCGCACGATCAGAAATTCCGTGAGGGTATGGCCGCGCGGGCTGAGTTCGCGCATGCGCTGGCCCAGCGGAATCATGATGAGCCTGGGTGACATCGAGCCCAGGGCGTAGCCGATCACGGCGGCTAGTCCGCCCCAGGTGGCGGCCTGCGGGGGCGAGAACAGAATCCAGGCGCCCAGCGAGGACGCCATCAGCGTCAGGATGGTCGCAAATGAGCCTTGGCTGTTGCGGGCAACGATGAAGTCTTCGAGGTTATCGCGCTGGCGGCGGGCATAAAACACGCCAGCCAGGGCATAAAGCGCCGAAAAACCCAGCAACCAGGCCAGGGTGGCGTTTTCAGTGAGCATGACAGCGCATCTCCTGCGGCGATCTTTCTGGATGGCCGCAAAGTCTGGCTGCGCGCATGAGAGGGAAACAGGCGTGTGCCGGCAAGGCACAGCGACCAGGCGCGCAACCATGGGTTGAAGAAGCGGACAGGCGCGCGCGTGGGCAGACTCCCTTCCCTTCGCCGGCATGATCCGGATCAGGTTCTAAGGGTCACCGCGATACAGCGGAATCTCAGCCCATTGAGTGGGCCCCCCCAGGAACGCTGGCAAGCGTAGAGGGCTGGGGAAGATTTGTCAATGAATGATAGGCATTTTTATGTCGGGTTCCTAGGCCGGATGCCAGGCGCGGGAATTAAGTGCCTGATTCGGAGGAATTATCAACAATTCGTGTTTTTTGAATCCATGCAAAGGGGGCTGATGTGGTTTGCCTGCAAATCTACACTTAGCCTGCCCTTGTCCCGTCCGGCTGGTCTGCATAGGAACCGAGGCAGGCAAGGCATGAGAATGGAGACAAAAAAATGATGCAATGGGTGGAGCGGCTTTGCCGTTTGATAGACATGCTCATCGGAATTGCCTTGGCGGTGATGGTGGTTCTGGTGTTCAGCAATGTGGTGTTGCGGTACGCATTTAATTCAGGCATCGCTATTTCGGAAGAAATGTCGCGCTGGCTGTTTATCTGGATTACGTTCATGGGGGCGGCGGTCGCGGTGCAGCAGCGCACGCATATGGGCACGGACTTGTTCGTGCGCCTGTTGCCGCGCCGTCTGCGCTGCTGTTGCCTGGGGCTGGGGCAGTTGTTGATGATGTATGTCTGCAGCCTTTTGCTGCAAGGCAGCTGGGAACAGATGATCATCAATTGGGATACCAGCAGCGCGGCCATGGAAATTTCCACGGCCTGGTTCTATGGCGCTGGCGCCCTGTTCGCCCTGTTGGCGGGCTTGACGCTGCTGCTGCAGTTCTTGCGTCTGGTAACGGGCAAGGCAACACAAGAAGAACTGGGGTTTGCGGCCGAGCAAGCGGATGAACGCCTGGTGAAGGAGGCCCGCTCATGACCATTCTGGTCTTTGTCGGTGCCCTGATTGGCGCCATGGCGCTGGGCATTCCCATCGCGTTTTCGCTGCTGCTGAGTGGCGTGGCCCTGATGTGGCATCTGGACTTGTTCGATGCGCAGATCCTGGCCCAGAACCTGGTCAATGGCGCGGATAGCTTTCCGTTGCTGGCCGTGCCGTTCTTCATGCTGGCCGGGGAAATCATGAATGCCGGCGGTCTGTCGCGGCGTATTGTGACGCTGGCCATGGCGCTGGTCGGGCATATTCGCGGCGGCCTGGGCTATGTGACCATCATGGCGGGCTGCATCATGGGCGCATTGTCGGGTTCCGCCGTGGCGGACGCGGCTGCCCTGACAGCCTTGATGCTGCCGATGATGGTCGCCGCTGGGCACGATAAAGCGCGTTCGGCTGGCCTGATTGCTTCCGCCGGCATTATTGCCCCTGTCTTGCCGCCTTCCATCGCCCTCGTCATTTTCGGTGTGGCCGGCAATGTGTCCATTGCCCGGCTGTTCATGGCGGGCATTGTGCCCGGGCTGTTGCTGGGCATTACCTTGTGGCTGGCGTGGTGGTGGCTGGTCCGCCGTGAAACTGTGGAAATCGGGGCGCGCCGCTCGCGTGCAGAGGTCCGCGAAGCACTGCGCGAATCCGCCTGGGCGCTGGGCCTGCCGGTATTGGTTGTGGTGGGCTTGCGCTTTGGCGTCTTTACGCCCACGGAGGCCGCCGTGGCGGCGGCAGTCTATGCCCTGCTGGTTTCCATGCTGGTGTACCGCGAACTGTCCTGGCGCGCGCTTTGCCATGTGTTTGTCGGGGCGGCCCGCACCAGTTCCATCATTATGTTCCTGGTGGCGGCTGCCATGGTGTCCGCCTGGCTAATCACGATTGCCCAGTTGCCGGCGCAAATCGTCACGCTGCTGCAGCCAGTGCTGGATCACCCCAAACTGCTGATGCTGGCCATCATGCTGCTGGTACTGGTGATAGGCACGGCGCTGGATCAGACGCCCTGCATTCTGTTGCTGACGCCTGTGCTGATGCCGGTCATCAAAGCCGCGGGGATTGATCCGGTGTATTTCGGCGTGATGTTTGTGCTGAATACATCCATCAGCCTGATTACCCCGCCTGTGGGAACGGTGCTGAACACCGTGGCAGGGGTAGGCAAAGTCGGCATAGACAGTGTCATCCGCGGAATCGGGCCGTTCCTGCTTGCCATGATTGCGCTGCTGATGCTGCTGGTGGCTTTCCCAGGAATCATCACAGTACCCGGAGCCTGGCTGTACGGCTGAGTCCGGCAGGCTTTTACGACGCCGGCCACCCAAACCTGGGTGACCGGCAGCAGGCCCGCCCAGCCGGGCCAATAAAAAAAACGAGGAGAACTTCATGTTTGCAAAGCAATTCATCAAAGCCGCCCTGCTGGCCGCAGGACTGGCCGCATCCAGTGCGGCGCTGGCGCAGGATATACAGGCGCGTACGCTCAAGCTGGCGACGGCCAGCCCGGAGGGGCATGCCGGCGTCGTTGGCGCGCACCGGTTTGCGGATCTGGTGGCGGAGAAATCCGGCGGCAAGATGAAAGTGAATCTGTTTCCAGGCGGCGTCCTGGGGGGCGATGCGCAAACCATCTCTGCCACGCAAGGCGGTACTATCGACTTCGTTCTGGTCAATACCGGGATTTTTTCCAATCAGGTGAAGGAAGCTGGAATTTTTGATTTCCCGTTCCTGTTTGCCAGCGCGGAAGAAGCCGACAAGGTGGTGGACGGCCCGGTTGGGCAAGCCATCCACAAGAAGTTCGAAGACAAGGGCATGGTGGGCCTGGCTTACTGGGAACTGGGTTTCCGGAACATTACCAACAACCGGCGCCCGATTCAGACGGTTGAGGATATCGACGGCCTGAAACTGCGCGTGATTCCCAGCACCATCAACCTGGATTGGGTGCGCGCGGTGGGCGGCAACCCGACGCCGCTTGCCTGGCCCGAGGTATATGCAGCGCTGGAACAGCGTGCCATCGACGGCCAGGAAAATCCGGTCACCATCATTTCGGCCAACCGTCTGGATGAAGTGCAGAAACACATGGTAATGACACGGCACGTCTATAACCCGCAATCCCTGGTGATGAGCAAGCGCACCTGGGACAAACTGTCGGAGGCGGAACAGACGATTGTGAGTGACGCGGCCAAGGAAACGGCCGTGTTTCAGCGCCAGTACCAGCGTGAAAGCGAAGGGGCTGCGCTGGAGAAGTTGAAACAGGGCGGGATGCAGGTAACGGAGCTGTCGGATGAACAGCAACAGCACTTGCGTGAGCTGATGAAGCCGGTGATTGCCAAGCACGCCGCCATCGTTGGCCAGGAAACCGTTGATGCAGTACAGGCGGAGCTCGCCGGCCTGCGTGGCGAGTAAAGAAGATGCCCGGCCGGCAAGGCGCCGGCCGGGATATGGTTAGCAACAGGAGCAGTCAGTGATGAGCAAGACCCGCATAGCGGTGGCCGGCGCCGGATATATCGGCCAGGCGCATATGGACAGTATTCGTCGTAATGAAACCTGCGAATTGGCAGCGATTGTGGATCCGTCGCCTGCGGCGCAGGAAGTGGCGCGCCAGGCCGGCGTGCCCTGCTACCCTTCCCTGGCCGCCATGCTGGCGGTTGAGCGTCCTGATGGCGTCATCCTGGCCACCCCCAACCAGTTGCACCTGGCGCATGCCAATGAGTGCCTGGACGCGGGCCTGCCCATTTTGCTGGAAAAGCCGGTGACAGCCACGGTGGAAGAAGGCGAAGCCCTGATGCAGCGCGTGGAAGCCGAAGGCGCCAAGGTGCTGGTTGGCCACCACCGCACGCACAGCCCCATCATGGCGCAGGCGCGTGAAATCGTGCAATCCGGGCGCCTGGGGCGCCTGGTTTCCGTCATGGGCAGCGCGCAATTCTTCAAGCCGGACGAATATTACGCCAGCGCGCCCTGGCGCAAGGAACCGGGCGCGGGCCCGGTGCTGCTGAACATGATTCACGAAGTGCACAACCTGCGCATGCTGTGCGGCGAAATCATTGCCGTGCAGGCCTTCGCATCGAACGCGGTGCGCGGCTTCGCGGTGGAAGACACGGCAGCCATCAACCTGCGTTTTGCCAATGGCGTGCTGGGTGTGTTCATGCTGTCCGACACGGCCGCCAGCGCTAGCAGCTGGGAACAGACCAGCCAGGAAAACCCGGCCTACTCCACCTATGGCGACGAAGACTGCTACACCCTGGCGGGCACCATGGGTTCGTTGGCCGTCCCCACCATGCGCATGAAAACCTACGCGCGCGAGGCTGACCGTTCGTGGTGGAAGCCGTTTGAAGTTGGCGGCGAAGACGTGCGCCGTGGCGACCCCATCGACTTCCAGCTGGCCCACTTTGCTGCCGTGGTGCGCGGCGAAGCCGAACCGCTGGTCACGGTGCGCGACGGCGTGCAGAACCTGCGCGTGACCGAAGCGATAGTCCAGGCAGCGGCGACGGGGAAGGTGGTGAAGCTGGGTTGAACCACCTGCCTGGAAGCCTATTCTGCATGCTTACGGCCTGTTGATAAGTATGGGTATAAGTATGTTGAAAGGTTGTGGATGACAGGGTCTGTCTATGAGTTTTCTGCCGCACAGCGAGAGCATGCGGCAGAAAAATCCAGTCTTAGAATGTCTTCTTCAAGCCCAGTGTGATGCGGTTCTTTTCGTATGAATAGGCATGCGGAATGTTGCTGTGGTTGTTACGGTATTCATAGCTGAGTGAGGGCGTCAGCCCCTGCCAGGCCAGGCGCGGCACGGTGATATCCAGATAAATGCTGTTCTCGTGATCTTTCTGACGGCGGCCATTGAAGACAAAATTTCTCGCGTCGGCATGTTTACGTCTATGCCCATAGGCAACATTGATTGCTAGCTGCTCGCCGAACGCTTTATAGACACCGATGCGAGCGATATTTTCGTGATAAGCCAGGATTTTCGATTGCGCGTCACTGTCTCGCCATATCAGCATGCCATATAGTTGCATGCTTGGCTGCAGCAAATATGAACCAAACAGCGATGCGCTACGGTAATTCCCCTGCAGATAGTAGAAACGATCAGAAAAATGTCTATTCTTGTATTCTAAGCTCGCTTCTACTTGCGCTCGAGGTGTCAGCTGATGGCGGAAACTTGTCCTTAGACCGAATGCGTGATAAGCACGATGCCCGCCTTCGTTGTCATATTCAAAAGACGGTAAAAATTGAAATTGATTTCGTGCGGAACTAAATTGGTAGCCTAAGGTATTAATGGATACCAAGTTGTCATATGTGCTTTCCCGGTGATATTGATTTCCGTAATTGATGCTGCGGAACAGCAGGCCATGATTTCCGGAAAAAGACCATAGTTTATTAGCGCTGATTTCGAAGTTCAGACCAGAATCACTGATTTTTTCTCCCCGCCGATTTGTCAGGCATGCCCCGTTGTACACAAAAGCACAAGTATCTATGAAGGTAGATGCTTGATTCAGATTATCTTCATGGACCCAGGCAGCAGCGAGTGACCATTGCCATTGTTGGCGTTTATTGATGGCAGTCTGGTATTCATAGATATAACGCTGTATATCCTCGGGCAGGCCCTGATCTTGCAATAAGCCGAAAGATCTTTGTGCATCTTTGAGACGATTATCTGCATATTGCATACGCCCCAGGTCTAACAGGCCGCGGGTAAACAGGGGGTTAGTATGCAATACACTTTGGTAGCCAGCAATGGCTTGGCTGTAATGGTGCTCAGCAGCCAGCCGGCTAGCCGTGACGAAGTCAAGCAGCGCTGGGTCGTGATGCGGGACTTGAGAATATTGGCGGATTAAACGATCTGCACCAAACCAGTCACCTTGATTGACTGCCTCGAGAATACGGAAAAGCAGGTTTTGAAGCCGGTCCCGAGGGGTCTTGGTCAATGCGGACAGCGCTGCCTGATAAGCTTCACTTTCCTGATGGGTATTATCGGCAGGCGTGATTTGTTGTTGTACTTGTTGAATGCGTTGTTCAGTGTTTTGCCAAAGTCGGTCGCTGGTGTCTTGTTGAGCCCACGCGGTCGCTATGAAACTGCATCCTGCCAACAGCATGGTTAAGTAGCCATATAACCGGCGGATGGAAGAAGAAAACGAAAAACGCATGGCTAGTTCCAATTCGGTTCGTCACAGCAAGAACGGAACCTGCTCTCCTAGAGTGCAGGTTCCGCACAGGTAAGACGAATTTCACCTGTAATACCTGAGTTAGCTGGCTGTGGGGCCAGCTAACACTGGCTTATTTCTTGATGCCGCCGATGGCTGCCTGGAAGTCATTGCCACCGTTCACGGTGCCAGCCAGTGAGCTGTCGTTGCCGGAACCGTAGAAATGACCATCAACGCTATTGGTATAGTCCACACCGTTGTAGGTAGCATCACCGTTGAATGTACCAGGGCCGCTTTGTACGTTGGTAGCACCGCCAGCATTGATGGCCAGCGTGTGGTTGGCAGACGTATCTGCCAGGGAGCCAGTCAACACCTTGACAGCTGCATCCAAGTTAAGCGTGCCAGAGAGGGTAATCGGGCTGCTGCCATCGGTGCCGCTAGGAACCAGCAAGCCGGCTGCGTCATACGTCGTGGCACCGGTGGGCATGGCGAAGCCATTGCGGTCACCCACATAGAAGGCTTGGGTGTGGTTGTTTGACTTCTGCGTTACCGCACCGAAGAACACCTTCAGAGCTGTTGCTGCGCTAGCGTTGGCCGTTGGCACTTGCAACCAATTGAAGTTGTAGTTCTCCGTTTGAGGATCCGGATTGTTAGGATCCACGGGAGCGTGGGCGTAGTCTACCAACTGGTAGCGTGCGAAGCCATTGACCTGACCGGCACTGATACCCGGATAGGGCAGCGAGATACTTTGCAGGCTGATGATCCAATTTTCTTGACCACCCAGTCCGATACCCGGCGCGCCTTCAGGTCCATGGAAGCCTGTGGAAGTGGCAGGCCCAACACGGAGGAAAGTGTCATTGTCGGTGACACCGCCGACGCTGTCATACGCATTGGCGGCGCCCATGGCGGCCAGCAGTGCAATAGCAACAGAAATTTTCTTCATATCAATCATTACGATCTCCTGAATTTAGTGTGATTCCACACTAGTTGCTGGTGCGCAGGTTTGAATGGGTCAAACGCTGCGCGGGATATCATGCTGGGTAGCATGAATGTTTGAAATGGCTCTTTAAAACTTGAGATCTACTTGGAAGCTGAAATCCTTACGTTCCTCTGTATCGAAAGACCAACTGAATCCGTAGCTATTCAAGAGTTGTATGAATGCTTTGTTAGATTCAGCGTTGTTTGCGTATTTTGATGCATCCCATTCGGACTCGCCGGGAATTAGGGGGCGTATTAAACTGAATGAGACTTCCTCTCCTTTACGGATTATCTGTCCATTTTCCAGGCCGACCAGAATCCCGTCATAACCGTCCTTGCCAGTCGTCTTTAGATTGGAAATGGTGTAATCCTGATCGAAAGCTTTTAATGAGAACGTCCCAAGCGTAATGTTTTGCTTGAATGGTCCAGAGGTATTGAGGGAGGATGAATAGTAGGGGAAGAAACTTTGGTTTGTAGCGTGCTTCAATAGCAACGAGGGATAGTTTTCCACATTGACAATGGAGAAATCGAAAGTTCCAGGGGTGCTGTCAATTCCGTCGCTAATAATTAGCTGGAACGAATAGTCGCCAGGTTTCTTGCTAAGCCCTTTGTTCAGCGCCACATATTTGCTGCCTGCAGCGGTAGTATCGCTGAGTCCCTGTCCGCTGACTGTGCCGTATGCGTCAGTATTTTTCGGGTGCTTGGTCTGAGTTAAATAATAGTACAAAGGTGAATCATTATCTGGATCGCTCATTTGAATGGCGAGATTTAGGTTTTGCGTTCCGCATTCCACGCAGATCGCTTGGCCTGGTGCTCCAAATACGGAAACAAGGTTTTTTGGTGATAATGAGTTAGTCAGCAATCTTCCGGCTGGCGGATTGTTTTTGCTTTTGGCGAAAATGCTGACGTAGGCTGCAGCTCTGACAGGATTGTTTAGCTTGCCATCGTTTACATCCAGTTTTGCCAGATAAAGTCCCGGCATGTCTGGCGTAAGACTGGCTGTTTCGCTAGTGGCTGAGCTCAGCGTTGCGTTGCTGTTGTCAGGGCGATCAATCAGGGACCACTTATATGACAGTTTGTCGCCATTGGCATCGGAGCTGCCTGAGCCGTCCAAATAGGCTGTATGGCCTACACCGACTCTTGCAATTTCTGTACTTGCCTTGGCTTCGGGAGCTGTATTAGCCCCTTTTTTGATGTGAAGTACCTGATAGGCTTCATTGCTCTTTAGCCCGCCAGCGTCAGTAATAACTAAACTGATACCGAATTTTCCTTGTGTCGTCGTCGGAACTTGCAGGCTGGTTGTTGTGGATGTGGTTTTATTTTCGGGGGATGCTAGATTCCACCATTGCCATTTATAGTTCAGGCCGGAGGGCTGCTCTGCATCACCGGAACCATAACTGTAAATATTGCAGATTTGGTAATAAGGGTATGGCCCTTCAAATTCACATTCGAGGTCGTCGCCATAATTGATTGCTGCTATGGGAGCGGTGTTTTCCTTAGTGGCATCGGCAACGACATCCAGGCGGATCTGCTGGATGCTCTCTACGCTGCCATCGTAGACAACAAAGTCAATGTGATACGTTCCTGCTGCGTCGGGAATGAATTCTGCTTTTGATTCATTGGCCTTCGAAATGCTGGATTTTGAAATATAGGGTTTGTTGTTTATGCCTTGTGACGGGCTAAATCGCCAGCGATAATGCAAGGTATCGGTGGGGTCAGGATCGTAACTATTGCTACCATCCAAAGTAACGGGTTGGCCAACTGTACCGCCGAGTTTTAGGATTTTATTGTTGTAATATTCTGGATCGCCTGGTGTTTTCACAACAGGGACCGGACTGCTATTGGAAACATTCGCCTGTATTTTAATTTCTTCGGCAATTGATGTGCGATCCCCATGGGTGACAATCAATTGAACGGTATATTCGCCAACCTTATTAGCTACGAAATAGGAACTCGACTGGTCGGCATTTTTTAGCTCAATGAATTCATTGCCATCAGGTTGTGATATCAGTTTCCATTCGTACTTGAGCAAGCTGGCATCGGCGTCTGTAGGGGGCAGACTGGCGCTGCCATCCAGCGTCACAGTGCTGTTGAGCAATACGGCCTGGTTAGCCGTTTTGATGATAGCGATGGGGTCCAGGCTGGTGGCCGTAACCGTGACACTAGTTTTCTCGCTGCTTGCGGTGCCGTCATTGACCACCAGCGTGGCGGTATATGCGCCAGCTTTATCGAGGGTGAACTTGGTACTGGCAGCGCTTGCACTGCTCAACGCGGCGATACTGGACTCAGGTTTTACTGCTAGCTCCCAGGCATAGCTTAGGTTGCCGCCGTTGGGGGTGTTGCTGTTGCTTCCATCGAGCGTGATGATGTTGCCGATAGGGGCGCGGGTCTGATCAGCCTTGATGACACCCTTGGGTTTGTTGTGGGTGTTGCCGCCGTTGTCATTGTTATCGCTGCCGCCTCCGCAGGCGGCCAGCAGCGTGGTAGCGCCGGCTAGGCTGGTCAGCAACAGCCTACGAAAGAAAATCGGATTCATGGGTTTTGCTCTCCCGGATATGGTTGTTATGCCTGGGTGATGCCAGTATTGGCATATGGCGAAAGGTCTGTTGGCTGCCAGGTCATATATAAAAATATAAATGAAAATGAAATTGAGAAATATTTATATCTTCATCGGTTATGAAAATAAGGATGCCTGCATCCGCCCGGCAATGCCCTATTTAAAATTGCAGAGTGACTCCTAGCTTGGCGGTACGCCCTGGGGCGGGGACCAGCCCCAAGCCTAGCGCGTCCAGATAGAATCGGTCTGTGATGTTGTCGATGTTGAAATCCAGCTTGACGGTGTCATTCACTTGATAGCTGGCGAAGACATCGAACACTTTGTATTTGTGCCAAGGCACGATTTTCAGGAACTGTCGGGCAGTATCGTCGTTGTATTGCGGTGCATTGCTACGCTGGCCCATAAAGGTGCCACGCGCGCCCAGCGTCAACTTTCGGTTCAATAAACGGGTGCCCAGGATCAGGCTGCCATGCCATTTTGGTGGCACCATGTTGTTGATATAGCTGCCAGCGATACCGTAATCGTTGCATTCGTTGACACGGTAGCTGCCGGCGTAGCAGATTTCGATACGGTTGTACTTGGTCACGCCGAATTCTGTGAAGAATTGGCCAGCGTCATAGGCACCGGATAGTTCCATGCCGTGAAATCGGGCACTGTCAATGTTCCGCATGATCAGTGTTTCCACGGGCCGATCCTCACCGCCTATTCCCCAGTCTCCAGTATTTGGCGTGGTGCGGGTCAGATAATCCTTGGTGTGATTGCGGAAATATGCCGCTTTGATACGGAACTGATCTTGACTGCCGAAGAGACCGGATTGCAGGAAATTCAGGCCTAATTCCCTGTTACGAGCATGTTCGGGTTTCAGGGGAACATCGGGCACGCTTTCAAAAGAGAAACCTGATGTGCTTTCAAAGAGACTGGGCATGCGCAGGGCTTCCGCGTAACGGCCATAGAATTGCAGGCCATCCAGAGGTTCCCAGGTTAGGCTGACGACAGGAGCGCTGCCGCTGGAACGGTTTTTATTTTCCAGAGGATCGCATACGCCGTCGCCATCGGCGTCCACGCAATATGGGTTATCAGGACTGTAGATCGTGATGGGCTTGTCGTCTTGAGACCGGAAGCGGCTGTAGCGCAGGCCAGCATCTAGTGTCAGGCTGGATACTGGCTTGTATTGCCAAGCGATGAATGCGCTGTATTCCGTCCGGTCGCCATTGCGGCCTGCCTTGTTGACCAGATCTTCGGTCAGGGGAATGGTATAAACATCCTCCCACTGGCCTGCCAAACCGTAGCGGAATTCACTAGTGCCTAGGCGGCCAAGATCCAACTTGGTGGTGTTGCTGAGATCCAGGCCAGTGCGTTTATAGGTTTCTCGTTCGTTGTTATACACACCGACTTGAGTGTTGCTGGGACTGTTATTGGTGGCTTTGGTACGTGTGTGCCACAGGTTGGCACGCAGGTCGATCCAGGCGTTGTTGGTTGGTGTCCAGCGGTAGCGGGAGGTGTAAGTATTGGCTGTAACTTCACTGTTGCGTGGCTGGGAAATCGGTATGATATTTTCCAAGCGGAAGACGGATCCCGGCATCAGTTCGGCATAAGTACTGCTATAGCGTAGCCAGCTCAGTTCCAAATCCTGATCGGCTGGCAGGTAGAGTTTCGCTTTTAGCAGCCCAGATTTTGCTTCGTAGTTCGTGCCGGGGATACGTTCACCTGCCTGGAATCGGGAAGCACCTTGAATCGCTGGGTAGACCTCGGTGTAGAAGGGTTTTTTCTTGGTATGCGAAAGATCCATCCAGGCGGACGGGCCATGCGTGCCGGCATAGTAGTTGCCCTGGTGGCGCTGGGAATAGGCGGCCACCAGATCGACATGCTCCAGGCGCTGCGCAATGGCGAGGCTGCCGGACCAGCTTTTGGGTTTGAATGTGCCGGGGCGGTCCATGCCTTCGGCATAGCCCCAGTCCTCAGGCACGGTGTAGCCATCGCAGATATCATCAGTCACGCAATCCTGGCGATAGACTGGCGAACCGCCTTTAAAATTCCCCGTAAACAGCCCCGCGGGCGTGCCTGGTTCGATGGGTGAGCCGCTGTTGTTGCCTATCGCCTGCCCGCGTACCCGTAGGCCGAAGGTTTCGCCGTCCTTGACGATGTCGTCGGCGTCCAGGGTGCGCATGGTGACCAGGCCGCCGGTGGCGCCTGTGCCTTGGGCGCTCATGACAGGGCCTTTTTCGATGGTGATGCCGCCGATCAGGTCTGGGTCAACGTAGCTGCGTGAAATGACGCCGGAGTAGCCGCGGTTGACGGTGGTTTCCTGGCGCGCGCCATCGACGAGGATGGGCACCCGCCCCTGCCCTTGCATGCCGCGGATGTTGATATCCAGGCCGCCGGAGTTGCGGTTTTCGCCGACCAGCACGCCGGGTACGCCCTGGAAGATGTCGCCGACCGAGGTGCCGCGAAAGCGTTCGATGTCGTCGCGGGAGAGGACGCTGGCGGACAAGGCGCTCTGGTAAGGCATGTCTTTGGCGTCTTGCGCTTGGCCGATGACTTCCACGCTGCTGAGTTCCGCAACGCCACGGCCAGTGTTGTCTGGGCGGGCGCGCAGGCGCCATCCGCCTTCCGGGGTGGCGATGGCTTCCAGCCGGGTGCCGGCCAGCAGCAGTGTGAGGGCTTCAGCCGGGCGGTAGCTGCCGCGCACGCCGCGGCTTTCTTCCCCTGCGGTTAAGGCGGGATCTACCGTCACCAGGCTGCCGGAGGTGCGGCCGAAGAGAATAAGCGCCTGGCTCAACGGGCCGGCGGGAATGGCATAGTCGATTCGGGTGGCGTCTGCCGGTAGCGTGGCGGTTGCTGTGCTGGCATGGACACTGGCAGTCGGCCAGAGCGGCGTGCTCAATATGCCCAGCAGGGCGCAGCACAATAAGGACCGCGTCGCGGGCAGGCGGGCTGCCAGAGGCGCGGGAGCACAACGGAGACGGCGTACAGGCATGAACAAGTTCTCAAGCAATGGGGCAGCGCGATTTCCAGGTCAGAAATTTGCCGCTTTCCTAAGACATAACGCTTGAGAATGGAACTGGTTCGCTGTTGTTACAAATTCGCATTCCTGTCAGCCGTTATTGCTTGGCTGTCAGTGCTGGCCTTGATCCGCTATCCGTTGCCGGTTGCTTGCCAGACCGAGCCGGGCTTGGGTGTGTGCCCGTGTAAGGATGGCCGCAGGCGCAGCCATCCGGCAGACGGCTGGCAGGGGTTGTGCGGGGCCCAGGGATGGTCTGCGGGCCTGCCGGATGGCCGAACCCGGCGCGGTTTCAGTCGCGCGGTGCGACGCTGACCCAGTAACGGCTTTTGCGCTGGATGCGCACTGGCAGAAAGCGCGGCAGGCTGGCCAGGATGCGTTCTGTATCCTGCAGGGGAAAGGTGCCGGTCAGCCGCAATGCGGCGACCTCGGGATGACATCGCAGCCAGCCGGTGCGGTAGCGGCCCAGTTCTTGCAGAAAGGCGTCCAGCCGCATGTCTTCCGCAGCAAGAATGCCATCGACCCAGGCGGCGGCAGTGGCAGGCAGGGTTGCCGGCGGCGCCGTGCCCTGGCGGTCGAAGCTGCTGCCCTGCCCGGCATCCAGGCGCAGCGGGGCGTTGGGGTGGTTGGCCGGGTACAGGTTGACGGCGCCAGCCAGAACTTGAACCGTCGTGCGCGCGTCTGTGCCGTCCTGGCGCACCGTAAAACGGGTGCCGATGGGGGTGATGCGGCCTTGCGCCGTGAAGACGGTAAAAGGCCGTTGTTGCGGATCCTGGGCTGTGGCGATATGGATTTCACCCTGGTGCAGAATCAGGGCGCGCAAGGTGTCGTCATAGCGAATGTCCAGCGCCGTATCCGTGTTGAGCCGCAATTGGGTGCCATCTGGCAGGGTCAGGTGCCGCTGCATGCCTGTGCTGGTGCTCAGGTCTGCCTGCATGACATGCCATTGGGTTTCCAGCGGTTTGCGCTGCCAGGCGGCAAGCAGCAACAGACAGGACAGCCCGATGCCGCCTTTTTTCAAGGCCT
>NZ_JBQEKA010000030.1:0-34946 GCF_052103615.1 Kerstersia sp.
AATCCGGGCCAGGGTATCAGTCGCGCAACTGCCCAGGACGGTTTCGACAGCAAAGCCTCCACGCACGGCCAGATATGCCCGGCTGCCGGCCTCTGCCGCCCCGACCGTCAAGCGGTCCCCGTGCGCCAGCGCCAGCGCTTGATAGGCAGGCACCGGCCAGCTGCGCCCGCTGCGATCGGATAAGCGTAATGACGCCTGCGCCCCGGCCAGCGCCACGACCAGCTCGCCGCGGCTCTCTATTTCAAAACCCCCAGGCACCAGTTCTATGCATGCGCTGCCCGGCGCGTTACCAACCAGCCGGTTCGCTTCGCGCAGCGCCGCCTGGTCCAGCGCCCCCGAGGCGGCCACGCCCTGATGCGCCCACCCCGGACGGCCCGCGTCCTGAAACAAAGCCAGCAAACCCGTCTGACGCACCACGCAAGCCAGGCTGGCTGCGCCGTGAGTGGCAGGCGTCATAGGCATATCAGGCGCCGCGGATTTCACAGGGTGCGCCCCCGGCGACACGCCCGCCGCCGCAACGAAGCGCACCCGCATGCCGGGCTGCAACAAGGCCGGCGCATCACGCGTGCTGTCCCACATTGGCACATCCGTCACGCCGATAATCTGCCAGCCGCCGGGGCTATCCTGGGGATACACGCCGCTGAAGCGGCCTGCCAGCCCGACTGCGCCTGCCGGCACCCGCGTGCGCGGCGTGGCGCGGCGCGGCACATCGAAGACCGGGTCGCCGCCGGCCAGATAGGCAAAGCCCGGCGCAAAACCGGTAAAGGCAACCTGGTATTCGCTGCCGGTGTGGCGCCGTATCACTTCTTCACGCGCCAGCCCTAGCCGTTGCGCCACTTCTTCCAGATCTTCGCCGTCATAACGCACGGGGATTTCCACCAGACGCCCCGGCTTTTGCCCCCCCTGCGCCAGCGGCATGGCCGCAATACGCGCCGCCAAGTCCTCACGCCTTATCCGCGCCGGATGAAAACGCACCAGCAGAGTCGAGGCAGCGGGCACAACTTCTTCTACCTCCGGGATGGCGGCGGCCTGCACCGCCTCTAACATTGCCAGGGTTTGCGCCAAGTCTGTTAATTCGACCAGAAAGGCGTGTGAATTGACCGGAAGAAATCGCAAAAGCTGCTCCTATCTCGATACGGATACCGCCGACTCAGACGAAAGATTGCAAGACCACGCCCGCCTTTTGCAGCGTCTCGCGCACCGCTCGCGCCATGCCCACGGCATCGGGGCTATCGCCATGCACGCAAATGGAATCCGCCTCTATTCTGGCAAAGCTGCCGTCCACCGCTTCGATCCGCCCCTCTTCCGCCAGACGCAGCATACGGCGCGCGACGAGCGCCGGGTCGTGCAAAACCGCGCCGGGCTCCCGGCGCGGCAATAGTGTGCCTTGCGGCGTGTAAGCGCGGTCAGCAAACGCTTCGGCGACAGTGCGCAGGCCTGCTTGCGCCGCCCAGGCAGCCAATGGCGAGCCCGCCAGCACCACCAGAGCGAGACTGGCGTCGATGGCCTTGATAGCGGCAATCACGGCCTGCGCCTGGCGCGCATCATGGGCGATCGTGTTATAGAGCGCGCCATGCGGTTTGACGTAGCGTACCTCCGCCCCAGCCGCCCGCGCCAGCCCCTGCAACGCGCCAATCTGATAAATCACGCCCGCCGTCAGGTCTGCGCTGGCGACATCCATATTGCGGCGGCCAAAACCGATCAGATCCGGGTAGGCCACATGGGCCCCCACGGCAACGCCGCGCTGACGCGCCGCAGTCAGGGTTTCCAGCATACCGGCGGGGTCGCCCGCATGATAGCCACAGGCAATGTTGGCGCTGGTCACAATGTCGAGCATGGCCGCATCGTCACCCATTTTCCAGGCTCCCAGGCTTTCGCCGAGATCGCTATTGAGGTCTATGGTTTTCATTCCATGGTTTCCTTGATGACGGCCGCGGTGACAGCCATGATGGATCATAGCTGAGCAGTGCAATGCCGGCGCAGGCAAAGACGCAGACGCCCCCGGCCGCCCGGCCCGGCGCAGGCTTGATCTCTCCTGGCCGCTGTTGTATTTTGATAACCAGCATTGATAATAAGTTTCATTTTCTATAGCATGAAGAGCTTCGGCAGAAGACTCTGGCCTGCCCAGCCAGCTGAACGCCTGCCCCCTATCGCCCTGTTCCATAAGCCATTGCACCACCATGTCGCGCCAGGCTCCCGCCGACCATAGCACCATCGAATACCTCTATCGCTCCCATTATGGCGAGCTGCTTCGCTGGCTGGCACGCAAACTTGGCAACTCCAGCCAGGCAACCGATCTGGCGCAGGACACATTTCTGCGTATGCTGTCGCGGCATCAGGCCCAGCCCCTGGAGGGCCAGGCGCTCAAGGAGCCGCGCGCCTATCTCAAGACCATCGCCAATGGCCTGGTCGTTGACTTCTGGCGCCGCCAGACGCTGGAGCGCGCCTACCTTGACGCGCTGGCGCAACAACCCGAGCCGCTGGCGCTGTCCCCCGAAGAACACGCCGTCATTCTGGAAACCCTGCAGCAGCTCTCCCGCCTGATTGAAGCTATGAAACCCAAGGTGCGCAGCGCTTTTCTGATGGCGCAGCTCGATGGCATGAGTTATGCCGAAATTGCCAGCCAAATGGGGATTTCGGTGCGGACGGTGGAACGCTATATGGCTGATGCGCTATTTCATTGCCATCGCCTGATGCAGGCAGACCCCGCCGCCGACTGATTACCCGCCCGCTACTGCCATGCCCAGCGCCTCCGAAAAACTCGAAAAGCAAGCCATTCTCTGGCTGGTGCGCCTGCAGTCCCAGCCTGGGGACAGCAGTCTGCAACAGGCCTGTATGAGCTGGCGCCAGCGCCACCCTACGCACGAGTGCGCCTGGCAAGCCGTGCAATCCTCCTACAGCCAGTTGCGCCAGCATGTGCAGCAGGTGCCTGCCGGGCTGCCCGTCAGCCCGGCGACTTTGCTGCACCGCTCCGCCACCCGGCTCTCGCGGCGCCGGGCCCTCGGACAATTTGGCAGCCTGCTCCTGCTGGCTGCCCCGGCTGCCTGGATGGTGCATGAATACACGCCATGGCAGCGCCTGCGCGCCGACCATTACACCCCCTTAGGCCAACACGCTTCGCTGACTCTCGATGACGGCTCGTCGCTGCAGCTCAATACCGACAGCGCTGTCCGTTTGCGCTTCGGCCCGGACGAACGGCTGATTCTGCTGGACCGGGGCGAAATCAGTCTGAATAGCCTGGGCGCCCAGCCCGGCACGGGCCGCCAGCCGCTGCAAATCGCCACGCGGGACGGCCGCCTGGATGCGACAGGCAGCCATTTTTCCGTGCGCCAGCGGGCCGACGGCACACATGTCCATACGGCCACTGGATCGGTTCCCATGCAAGGCCGTCATATGCCCTTGCCCGTCACCGCTTCCGCGGGCAGCGACTACCTGCTGACCCCCAGCCGCGCCCGCCCTGTCGCCGCGCCCGGCATGGATATGATGGCCTGGACCGAAGGCCAGCTGGTGGCGCAGGATATGCCGCTGGCTGATTTTCTTGAGGAAGTCGGGCGCTATCGCCCTGGCCGCCTGGATTGGGCCCCGGAAATCGCTGCTCTGAGGATTTCCGGCACCTATCAGCTGCGCGATACCGATACGCTGCTGGCCTTGCTGCCGCGAGTCCTGCCCGTGGAAATCAGTCAGCGCACCCGGTACTGGACCACCGTGCAAGCCCGCGCCTGAGCCGCCAGCGGCTGCTGTCTGTTCCTGCCTTCCCACGCTCGCCTGCCCACGCTCGCCCTCCCGCTCCTGCCGTCCCCTCTCCTTCCCCCCGTCAGCACCAGCCCATTGCGGGACAGAAATAGAAATAACAATAAATCGCGTCAAAATTTCTGTCGGGTTTTCCGTTTTCATCCGGCATAGAGGAAAAGACTCTCATTTCTGGATCTTGCCGCTATGCCCTTGCCCTCTTCCGGCCGGCCGCCAGCCGTGCCTGCCGCTGCGCCGCTGCGCCACCCGTTCAGCGCTCGCCCCCGCATCCTTGGCCTATGTCCGCCCCTGGCGCTGGCTGCAGCCCTGCTGCTCGCCTATCCGCCGCAACCGGTACAGGCGCAGGGACAAAACAGCGCCAATAGCGTACAAACCTATCATCTTGCCCCTGGCCCCCTGGCCGAGCGCCTGAACCAGTTTGCCCGCCAATCCGGCCTGAATCTCTCGTTTACGCCGGAACAGGTGCAGGGCCTGAGCTCGCGCGGCCTGGAAGGCAGCTACACCGTGCGCGCCGGACTGGATCAGCTGCTGTCGGGCACAGGCCTGGCGGCCCGCGCCGGCAGCACCGGGTACACCCTGGAAGCCGCCCCCGCCAGCCGGGACGGCATCTTCCAATTCAATGAGATCGAAGTTCAGGGCGCCGCGCCTGACGAAGACAAAGACCTGCCCTTCCGCAGCGCCAGCTCGATGAAAGTGCTGACGCGCGACGATATCGAATTGTTCCGCGGTACCTCGGTCGGCGATATTTTCCAGGGCATTCCAGGGGTTCTGATCGGCGAAAACCGCAACTCCGGCGGTCTGGACGTCAACATCCGGGGCATGCAGGGCCAGGGCCGAGTGCCGGTGCTGGTGGATGGCGCGCGCCAGGAAACCACGGTTTACCGCGGTTATTCAGGCGTATCTTCGCGCAGCTATATCGACCCTGACCTGATCGGCGGCATCCTGATCGAAAAAGGCCCGACCCTGTCCGCGGGCGGCGAAGGCGCGACGGGCGGCCTGGTCAGCGCGCGCACCATCGGCGCTGACGACATTCTGCGCGACGGGCGCACCTTCGGCATTCGCGTGCGCGGCCAAATGATAGGCAACAACAGCGGTTCGGCCCCGGAACCAGGCACGCCGTCCGGCTACTTCCTGCGCGGCGGCGGTGTGGATAACGGCGCCTGGCGCATCAATTGCTCCAGCCCGGAGGTCTGCAACGAAGCCCGGCCCGGCGGCGGCTCTTATGCCATCCCGAAGCGTTTTGCTTCCGATGAAGGCATGGACCGGCCTGACTGGTACAAGCCCAAAAGCTGGGCGGGCAGTATTGCGCTGGCACAGCGTTTCGAGGCCATCGACCTGGTGGCTGCCTATGCCCGGCGCGAACAGGGCAACTACTATGCAGGCACCCACGGCCCTACGCCTTATGTCGATTTCTCTGACCGGCGCCAACTTCCTTTCTATACGGAAGTCCGCCCCGAACTGCAGGGCGCGACGCGTTTTCGTGGCGGCGAACGCATTGCCAATACCAACTTCAAAAGCGAATCCACGCTGGTCAAGGCCAAGCTGCTGCTGCCCGCCGACCACGACCTGGAGCTGAGCTGGCTGCGTTATGACAGCACTTACGGTGAGCTGATGCCATCGCAGTTGCTCTGGACCAATGACATTGCCCAGACCAACAACAGCCATGTCACGGCCAATACCTATACCAGCCGCTACCGCTGGACGCCGGCAGACAATACCTGGTTCGACGTCAAGGCCAACCTGTGGCATACCAACACCAAGAGCAATAACGACCTGTATGCCGTCTCCGGCGATTTCGCCAGCGGCATAACGACAGAATCCAGCAACGTCACAGAACGCTACAAGCGCACCGGCTTTGATCTCAGCAATACCTCGCGCTTCGACGTCTGGGGCATGCCGGAATGGCGCTATGGTTTCTCGCTGCAACGCGAAACCGTCGGCCCGGACGGCAGCTCCGGCAACGGCTCGGACATCTTCGGCGCGGACGGCGATGCGCGCGCCGGGGAACGGCGTGAGTACAACCTGTTCACCGCCATCAAATGGGAAGTGCTGCCGACGCTGACGCTGGATGCCGGCCTGCGCTACAGCCGCTACAAATCCGAGGACCACAAAGCGCAGACGCCCTCGGCCAATAGCACCTGGTGCGAAGCCGTTGACGCATTCGGCAAATGCCTGCCGGTGTTCTACAGCAGCCGCAACAGCGGTTCCACGCCGCTGGCCAGCCTGACCTGGGAACCCGCCGACGGCCTGCAGATGTATTTGCGCTACGCCGAAGCCATCCGCATGCCCAGCCTGTTCGAGAACACCAGCGGTTTCTCCGTCGCCCCCACCATAGGCGCAGACCTCAAGCCCGAGCATGCCTATAACCGCGAAATCGGCGTGAACCTGCTGCGTGATGCGGTCTTCACCAACACCGACAAACTGCGCGTCAAGCTGGCCTACTTCAGCAACACGACCTCGGACTACCTGACGCGTACCGTCAGCTATGGCTGGGAAGACACCGACAGCCGCAATGTCTTCCGCATGCGCAATATCGACAAAGTCAGCGTGCGCGGCGCCGAATTGTCCGTGGAATATGACGCTGGCGTATTCTTCTTCGAAGCAGCTGGCACGCGCTACAACCACATCGCGGTCTGCGAGCATGCGTCCTACCGGCGCTATGACTGCACCGACTACGGTTTGGCCAACAGCTATGTGACGAACATGATCCCGCCGCGCTGGCATGCTTCGTCGCGCATCGGCACCCGTCTGTTGGACCGCCGCCTGATGCTGGGCGTGCGCGGCACCTTCATGGGGCAGCGCAACATGCCCACCGCCTTCGACGATACGCGCAACGGTTTCTTGCGCCCCGTGCCATGGCACTCCTACCGGATTTTCGATGTCTTCGCCACCTATCGCGTCAACGACAACATCAGCGTGGACTTCAACATCGACAACATCACCGACCGCTATTACCTGGATGCGCTGAGCCTGGGCCTGGTACCCGCGCCTGGCCGCACCGCCAGGCTGGGCGTCACCCTGCAATTCTGATTCTGATCACTAGGCCCTCCCGAGGAACCCCTTATGAAACTCAATATCCGCAATCTCGCGCTTAGCCTAGGCGCTGCACTGGTGCTGGCTGCCTGCGGCGGCGGCAACGGCGCCTCCGACGACTGGACCGAAGACAACACTTCGACCGCCACCCCTGTCGCCAATGCCGGCAGCGCCAAATCGGTCGCCCTCGGCACGACCGTCACCCTCAATGGCAGCGGCAGCACGGCCGCCTCCAGCTACACGTGGACGATGGTCAGCAAGCCGGCAGGCAGCCAGGCAACCCTGGACAAAGCCAATACCGCGACCCCCAGCTTCACCGCCGATGTGGCCGGACGCTATGAGTTCGACCTGGTCGTCAGCAACGGCTCAGCCAGCAGCAACCACAGCCGCGTCGTCATTACCGCAGGCAGCACGGAACCCATCGCAGCCGGACCGACCGATACGGTCAATGCGCTGATCAACGGCTGGGCGCAACTCGATGGCAGCGATAGCACGCCGCCAGCCGGCGGTGATGAGCAGGGCATGGCCTATCTCTGGACCGTCAGTGACCCCAACGGCGACTCCGTCCAGCTCTACGACGCCTATTCGGCCAAGCCCGGCTTCACGCCTACCCTCCCTGGCGTGTATCTGGCCCGGCTGGTTGTCACCTATGGCCGCAAGACCAGCAACGAGTTTGTGATCTCCGTGCATGCGACGCAGGCCAATACCCAGCCTGTGGCCATGGCAGGCGGCCCCTATAGCAGCCATACCGGCCAGACGATCAAACTGGATGCCTCCGACAGTTATGACGCCGATGGCGATACGCTGCAATACAGCTGGCGCCTGTCGCCTTATCTCGGCAACACGCCGAAAACCGCGTATGCCAATGTCAAACTGGAAAACGCCGACACGAAAACGCCCAGCTTTTCGGCCGATCTGGCCGGCAGCTACAACCTGGATCTCTACGTTTTCGACGGCACGCGCCGCAGCACCGCCGCACGCGCTACCGTGAACGTGGCCAGCCCGGAAGGTGAAGCCAATACGCCGCCCGTTGCGGTCCTGCGCGACTACTATCCGCTTAACGAAGCAGAATTGCTCAGCGCCAGCGGCACCAGCTCTGCCTACATTTACTTCTTCAGCGATTCCTATGACAAGAACGGCGATGCCCTGACCCACAAATGGGAATGGGGCGATACACCGGCAGGTTTCAGCCGTCCTGACCTCAGCACCTATACCGGCCGCACCACCTTGAGTTTCCGCCCGACCACGACCGGGGACGCGACAGGCAAGCCGGTCGATGGCTACTACACCATGTACCTGACCGTCAACGACGGCAAGGCAGACAGCCAGCGCACCTCGCAGACAGTCCACGTGCGCACCGGTGCCAACCGCCGCCCGCAGGCCGTGGTGAGCGCCGACACAGGCAGCGTCATGGCCGGTATTGAGGCCTGGTTCGACGGCACCAAGAGCAGCGACCCCGATGACGGCACCTATGGCATGAAGTATCAATGGCGCTGGTCCATGAAGCCCGCCAATAGCAAGGCCGAACTGAAGCACGCCAATGAGGCGCGCGCCAGTTTCATCCCTGATGTGGCAGGCGCCTATGAGGCCGAACTGATCGTTTATGACAGCGCTGGCACACCCAGCCGCGCGTCGGAGTGGACGGACTATCCGAAGACGGCGACGGTCATGGTCAAGGCCAAGAACAATCCTCCTGTGGCGCGTTTCATCGGCATCACACCGGGAGAGTTTGACGACAATGAAGGCATCTACCGCTATACCCTCATCACTAACGGCACCAAGGCGCAGAATGGCCTGAGCTGCGACTTCACCAACCTGGAAGCCTCCAGCCTGGGCTGGGGCCATACCAAGCGCATGGGCGATGTCGAAAACCTGATCCTGCAGGCAGCCGCGCTGGATCCCGATGGCGATCAGCTGTATTACCGCCTGTCTATCGACCAGCCCGCCGGCAGTCAATTCCAGTCTTCGTTCAGTAATGCGGTCGAAGGCAACCGCATGGCCCTGAAGCTTTGCAATATTGACGTCCCGGGAGACTATAAATTCACCCTGCAAGTGTCTGACGGCTCGGAATTGACCGAAGTCCAGCGCCTGATCGTGCGGGTCGAACCCGCGCCTGCCAATGCCACTGCCCTCACGCTCGACACCCTGCGCGTCAAAGAAGATTCCGGTTATACGGAAATCATCGGAGAGCAGGACAGCAATCAATTCAATACGGTCTATCGTATTGATGGCCGGCAATCTGCGCTCCAGCTGGGCACGGCCAGCGGCGATATGGCGAACCGGCAGATGCTCTACGAACGCTATAAAAATGGCGGCACGGTGAAGTACATGCGCCTGAGCGCCATCGGCAAGGATTACCGGCTGGCCGATGTCTCCGCAAACGTGACCAAGTTCTTCCCCAGCGACGGCAAAACGCCTGCCAAGCACAGCAGCGACTTTGAAAACGCCGCCAGCTATCAGCCGCGCATCGAAGGCCTGCCGGATGTCGTCAAAGCGGGAGAGTCGGTCGTCTTCAAGGTGATTCTGCCGCCCATGCCGCCGCAACGCACCAGCAAACCCGACTTCTGGGCGAGCGATATGAATTTCGATATCTACACTTTCCAGATGTCGTTCTCTATCCCTGAGATTACGCAGACCGTCGGGCACAACACTCAGATCTATGTGCCGCTGCAAGGCTGGAACTGGGGGAAATAAACGCAGCCGCCCGGCAAGGGAAACGGCAGCGCCGCTTTCCCTTGTGGATAGATCATGAAAACGAGGCGGCCAGCAGAGTGTCCACAACTTCTGTGAATAACCCTGTTGGCAGCCCCCTTTCGATGAAAAAAAGGCTGTAATTTCAATCATCTGAAATTCCCTGCTCAAAAAAGACACAGTTCTGTCCCAGACTGTGTTTTTTTTCTTGCGGCGCATCATTTCCAGGAAAAAAGACTGTTTATAAAAACAGGCTTTGAAAATGGCGGCCGGAAATTGTGGATATCTTGCCGCCCGCTTGCGCGGCGCATGTCCCCCGCGCGGCGTTTTCCGGCTTTACACACATACATTGTGAACAACCCTGGGAACATCCTTTGGGCATTCCAGGAACATCCAGAAAACACGCGGCTTTCCGGGCAGCGAGCAAAAATTGCTCAGCACTATCCGCTCATCTGCCCCAAACACCCGCGCCCGCCGCATACAATTTGAGATAAATTCCCCTGCCCCATTTCCTTGCCTTGCGGCGGCAGCAGGATTAGAAAGCAGTCATGCCAGCCCATTCATCCCCTATTGCTACCTTGCCCCTGGCTTTACTTGCCACTGGCAAGGCTTTGCCCGGCCAGCGCATTACTGCGACAGAACTCGACCTCAAACTCGGGCGCCCTGCCGGCTACACCCTGGCCCAATCTGGCATTCAATCCCGCCATCTTGCGGATACCCAGGACGACCAAGCCTGGCTGGCGGCGCAGGCATTGCAGGATGCCTTGCGCCAAGGCGGCATCCCGCCTGCCTCCATAGACCTGCTCATCAGCGCCAGCGCCATTCCTGTCCAGGCGCTGCCATGTTCAGCCGCGCATGTGCTGGCCCAGGCAAACCTGCCCGCCGGCACCCCCGGTTTTGATATCAATGCCAGCTGCGTCGGTTTTATTACGGCGCTGCATACCGCCGCCGCCTTGCTTGGCAGCGGCGCCTACCGGCGTATTGCCATCGTCTGCGCCGACCTCGCCTCGCGCGGTGTCAATTGGCAGGATCCCAAGTCTTCCCTGATTTTTGGTGACGGCGCCGCATGCGTCATCGTCGAAAAGGGTAACGGTATGCAACGGCTGCTGGGTTTTCGCCAGCACACGCACCCCCGCCATAGCGCGCTTTGCGAAATCCGCGCTGGCGGCACCCGCCGCAACCCGCGCAGCGGCATGAATGATGCCGACTTCCTGTTTCAGATGCAGGGCACCCGGCTGTTTCGCCAGACAGCGCCGCTGATGCAAACGCTGCTGGCGGACTTGCTGTCCGATACCGGCCTCACGCTCGACGACATCGCCCTGGTCATTCCCCACCAGGCCAGCCACCTCGGCATGTCCCATATGCGCGAACGCCTGGGGATTGCCAGCAGCAAGCTGGTCGATATCTATGCCACGCACGGCAATCAGGTGGCCGCCTCGCTACCGACGGCATTGCATGAAGCGCATCTGGCCGGACGTTTGCCGCAAGGCGAACCGGCGGCGCTGATCGGCACAGGCGCCGGCCTGACGCTAGCCGCTCTGGCGTGGCTGCTATGAACCTTGCGCAGAGCCAGACCCTGACGCCGCCTGCCCTGCCCCCAGGCACCCGCGTGCTGGTCACTGGCGCGACCAGCGGCCTGGGCCGCAATGCCGTCCAGTGGCTGCATGAAAATGGCCACCACCCCATCGCCACCGGGCGTAATGCCGCGAGCGGCGCCGCGCTGTCCGCCCTAGGCATCCCGTTTCATGCCTGCGACCTGACACTGGCGGGCGCCCATGAACTGGACACCCTGCTTGCCACCGCCGATGCCGTCTGGCATTGCGCCGCGCTCTCTTCTCCCTGGGGGCCAGCGCAGGATTTCCAGCGCATCAATGTGACTGCCACCGCCGCCCTGGCGCAAGCCGCCATCCGGGCCGGCGTGCCGCGCTTTATCCACATTTCCACGCCTTCCCTGTATTTCGACTTCCAGCACCGCCATGATGTCCCCGAAGATTTTCTCGCCCGCCGCTATGCCAATGACTATGCGCGCAGCAAACACGCCGCCGAACAAGCGCTGGCTGCTTTGTCCGCCGCCGGCAGCGCGACCCGCTTCACGCTGCTGCGGCCGCGTGCGATCTTCGGCCCGCATGACCGGGTGCTGCTGCCGCGCCTGCTGGCGCAATTGAAGGGCGCCACAGCCGGCGCGCTGAAACTGCCGCGCGGCGGCGCGGCGCTGCTGGATATGACTTATGTCGGCAATGTCGTGCATGCCATGATGCTGGCCACAGCCCAACCCGCGCTGGCCAATGGCCGCATTTACAACATCAGCAACCATGAGCCGGTACGGCTGGCCGACATCCTGCGCGAGCTGCTGGTTCAGGAACTGGGCCTGAAGATCACGCTGCAAGCCGTTCCGTATCCGCTGCTCGCTGCCGCAGCCGGCGCCATGGAGGCAGCGGCCCGCTTGAGCGGACGAGAACCCATGCTGACGCGCTATAGCGTCGGTGCCGTGAACTTCGATATGACACGGAGCCAGACCCGGGCGCGCGCCGAACTTGGCTACGAGCCGCCCACCCGCCTGGCGGATGGCGTCCGCCAGACGGCCCGCTGGCTGCAAACGCATGCGCCAGACAGGACGCGCCATGGCTGAATTGCATACCTACATTGCCGGCTATTGCACCCATCCGGCCTGCATGGCATTGCGGGGCGCCGGACTGCGCATCTGCCGCTTTCCGGCACGCGCCTGGCGCATCCGCACGCAACGGCGCCAGTGGATCTGGGACACCGGTTATGCCAGCCATTTCCAGACGCAAACGCGCCGCGGGCTGATCAGCCTGTACCGGCGGGTCACGCCAGTGCATTTCACAGCGGAAGATGCCCTGGCGCATCAATTACGCCAGGAAGGAATCAACCCGCATGAACTGGACGGCATCCTGCTGTCGCATTTTCATGGTGATCACATTGCCGGACTGCGCGATTTTCCGTCACTGCCCATTTATTGTTCCGGCGCCGGCTGGGCCGCTACCCGGCCTTTGCGCGGCTGGCAGGCCTTGCGCCAGGCCTTTGTGCCGGGGCTGATTCCCGACGACTTCGAACAGCGGCTGCGCCCGGTGGAAACCCTGCCCGGCGTTGCGCTGCCAGACGAATTGCACCCCTTCGAGCAAGGCTGGCCCTTACCGGACTCGGACGGCGAAGTGTTCATCGTCCCTTTGCCCGGCCATGCCGCCGGGCATCTGGGCGCGTTTGTCCATACGGAAAGCGGCTGGACACTGCTGGCCAGCGACGCCGCCTGGGCGCCCGCCAGCTACCGTGACGGCACGCCGCCCTCACGGCTGGCCCATCTGGTGCTGCATGATGTTCCCGCCTATTACCGCACGCTGCGGCAACTGGCGGAACTGCACCGCAACGGGCGGGTGCGCATCTTGCTCAGCCATGAGGGGGACATCTGAGATGAGCCGCGCCTGGGATACCCTCGCCACCCTCTGGCATTACCAGCGCACACGCCACCTGCGCTTTGACAGCCGCGCTGCCCTGCAAGCGCACCAGGAACGCCAGCTATTGCGCTTCCAGCATGACACGCTGCCGCACAGCGCCTATTTCCGGCCTTTTATCGGCCTGCCGCTGTCACAGTGGCCCTTGATGGACAAGGCCTTGATGATGGCTGAGTTCGACCAGATGAACACGGCCGGCCTCAAGCGCGACGAATTGCTGGCCTGCGCCCTGCAAGCCGAACACAGCCGGGATTTTTCCCGGCTGGCTGGCCATTTCAGCCCCGGTCTGTCCTCCGGCACCTCGGGCAGGCGCGGCTTATTTGTTGCCAGCCCGGCCGAACGGCGCCTCTGGGCAGGCGCCATCCTGGCCCGCCTGCTGCCTCGCGGCTTGCTCGCGGGCGAGCGGGTGGCGCTATTCCTGCGCGCGGACAATTCCCTGTATCAGGGCGTGAACAGCCGCTGGCTGACACTGGAATTTTTTGATCTGTTCGCGCCCCTGGCGGAACAATATGACCGGCTGAGCGCCTACCGCCCCAGTATTATCGTTGCCCCCGCCCAGGTATTGTCCGCGCTGACGCAAGCCATGGACGCAGGGCAGTTGCGCATGGCGCCGCATATGGTGGTGTCCGTTGCCGAAGTGCTGGAACCGCAGGAACGTGATGCCCTGCGCCAGCGCTTCCCCCGGGTGGCCGAGGTCTATCAGGCCACGGAAGGTTTTCTGGGCGCCACCTGCAAGCATGGCGCCTTGCACCTGAATGAAGAGTTCATTCATGTCGAACCCGAATGGCTGGACGAACGGCGCTTCCTGCCCATCATTACCGACTTCACGCGCCGCACCCAGCCCATCGTGCGCTATCGCCTGGACGATATTCTGACACTGCGCGACACCCCCTGCCCCTGCGGCCGCGTCACCCTGGCGCTCTCGGCCATCGAAGGGCGCCATGACGACCAATTGCAGCTTCCTGGCCGCGCGGGCGGCAGCGTGACCTTGTTTGCCGATCTGTGCAGCCGCGCCCTGGCGCTCTCCCTGCCGCTGCATGCCGATTACCGCCTCTGGCAACAGGGCGAAGGCTCGCTCAGCCTGCATGCGGATTGCCCGCCTGAGGCCCTGCAACGCTCACAGATAGCCCTTCAGGCACTGTTTGAACGCCATGGGGTGGATCTCGCACGCCTGCGCTGGACGCTGCACAACACCGTACCGCCACAGGCGCCGCACGAAAAACGCCGCCGCATCCGCCGTCTGCCTGGCACACCGGCCATGGCCTCAACGGAGCGGCCATGAACCGGCGCACGTTCCCCGGCCGGCAACTGGCGCCCCTCTCTCCGGCAGCCGCCTGGCCGGGCCGCCGCCTGCCGCTGCTGGGCCGCAGGGGCCCGCACTGGCTCCCGTTGCGGCTCTGGCTGATGCTGATCGGCTGGGGCGCCATCGGACTGGCTTACGGCAGCGCCCACTGGCTGCAAGGCCCGGGCCGCATGCTGCCTGAGCTGCTGCCGGACCGCCTGTTGCCCTTCCACCCGCTGGCGGTCTGGCCCTATCTGTCCATGTTTATCCTGGTGCCGCTGGCGTATCTGCGCTGCCCGCCACAACGCCAGTATGCGCTGGCCGCCGCGATGCAGTGCTGCGCGCTGCTGGCCTGGGTCTGCTTCATGCTGTTCCCTACCACGCTGGCCTCCTATCCGGCCGCCGACCCTGGCACGCTTTCCGGCTGGCTGCTCAGCGGCCTGATGCAGCTGGATTCACCCCAGAATTGCCTGCCTTCCTTGCATGCCGCCCTGACCCTGCTCAGCGTCTATGCCCTGCGCCGCTGCGGCGCCGGGCCGCGCGCGCGCCTCTCCAATCTGTTGTTATGGGTCTGGGCGGCGCTCATTGCCTTATCCATCATCGTGCTGCGGCGCCACCTCTTCATTGACCTGCTGAGCGGCCTGCTCCTGGGGCAGCTCGCGGCACACTATTGCGGCCTGGCCGGCAAGCGCGCCAGCGCCAGCAACAGCACTAGCCCCAGCACCGCCATGCCCGCGCCTGCGGCCCATGGCGCTGCCGCACCGACTTCCCGGGAGACCCTCTCTTGAATGCCCTGGCCTTGCCCATCGCCTTCATGCTGTTCATCGTTTTGGCCGAAGCCTGCTGGCTCCACTGGCAACGGCATTCCGAACATGACTGGCGCGATACCATTTTCAACCTCAACTCCGGGCATATCGTGCTGTGGCTGTTCCGCGGCGTGGAAGTCGCCCTGTTCGGCTGGATTGCCGCGCATGCCAGCCTGAACGGCTTCACCCGTATGCCGGTCGCGCTGCAATGGGCGGCCGGCATCCTGGCCTGGGACTTCTGCTTTTACTGGCTGCACCGCCTGCATCACCGCTACCGGCTGCTCTGGGCAGTGCATGTCGTGCATCACCAAGGGGAAAAATTCAATCTGTCGCTGGGCGTGCGCAATTCCTGGTATTCGTCGCTGACCTCCATCCCCTTCTTTCTGATCCTGGCCGTGGCAGGAATGCCGGTGGAGATGTTTGTCGCCGTTTCCACGCTGCACTATTCGATCCAGCTGTTCAATCACAATGCGGTCACCCCAAAGCTGGGCTGGCTGGAATATGTGCTGGTCACGCCCGGCCACCACCGCGTCCACCATGGCACTCATGCCCGCTATATCGACAAAAATTTCGGCGGCAGCTTCATTTTCTGGGACAAGCTGTTCGGTACCTTCGAACGTGTCCACCCCGATGCCCCGCTGAGCTATGGCGTCACCGGCATGGCAGCATCGGAGAACCCGTGGCGTGCCAGCAATGCGCCGCTGCTGCGCTATGCCGGTCTCAAAACAGCCAGCGCTGCCCCTGCCGGCAGGCCCGCCGCCCCCGCCTGGCTGGTCGGCAGCGGCGGCGTGTTGCTGTTTCTGGTCGTTATCGCCTATGTCTGGCTGGAAGGACAATGGCCGGTGTGGTGGCAACAAGCTGCCCTGTTCCTGCTGCTGGCCGCAGGCACGGTGGCCCTGGGCGGCCTGTCGGAAGGCAGGCGCTGGGGCAGCGGCTGCTGGTTTGTCATCTGCCTGCTGGTTCCGGCAGCACTGGCCGGTGCCGCCCGGCACGGCCTGCCCGGGCAATGGCTCGCCTGGCTGGCGCTATCGCTTCCCCTGGCTGCGCATGGCGGACTGGCGCTCTTGCAAACCCGCCGCGCACGCCCGCCCGCGCCCTCTCTGCGCAAAAAGGCGCAAGCCGCCACCCCGACCTGAACCCGGCGCGCTCAGCGCGCTGGGTGCAGGCGGCGCAGCCAGACCACCGCCACCAGCCAGGCTGCCGCCATCAAGGCAACCAGCACCGAAAATGGCCAGGTCGGGGAAATCTCATACAAGGTCGTGCTGGCAATGGGCGCGATGATCGCGCCGGTTCCCTGGGCCGCGGCGATCAAGCCCGCGACAGCGCCCTGATGCTCGCGATCCACGCTGACGGAAGCGCCTGACATGAACCCCGGGAAAATCATGCCTGCCCCGCAGCCAATGAAAATGTAAGCCAGGTAATACATGGCCATGCTGTGCGTTGCCAGCAGCACCAGCAGCCCGCCCCCGACCAGCGCCGCGCCGACGGCAACCAGCCGCCGCGGCTGCCAGCGCAGCAAACGTATCTGCACCACCTGCGTCAGCATCAGCGTCACGCCCACCAGGGTCAGCGCGCCAGCCAGCACGCGCGCCGTGCTGGCCGTCGTCAGCCCCAGCCTGTCCTGGAAATAAAAGCCTGCGCTGATTTGCAGCGTCACAATGCACAGTATGTTGATCAGGCAAATCAGCAGCCAGGGCAACACTCGCGGATCCAGCGGGCTCAGCCGCGGGGCGGCAGCCTGATGGCGCGGCGGCGCCGCCGGCAGAACACGCCGTACCACAAACCAGGCCAGCAACGGCAGCACTGTCGCCAGCACCATGGGCCAGATCAAGCCGAAAATGGCCAGTGTGCCGGCCAGCGCCGGCCCCAGTACCATCCCCACGCCATTGGCCGCACCGATAACCGCCATGCCGCTGCTGCGCTCTTCCGGCGTGGTGATATCTGCCATATAGGATTGCGCCCCCGTGGGCACCGCCGGCAGGAACATGCCGACGAAAGCCCGGCCCGCCAGCAGCAGCGCAAACAGCGTCATCCCCCCTATCACGCCATAGAGGCCCAGACCGATGATCAGGGTATAAACCAGATAGCTGACGCACAGGCCGGCAAACCCGGCCAGAATGACGGCCTTGCGGCCCTTGGTGTCGCTGCGGCGCCCCCACCACGCGCCGCACAGCGCCATCACGACCGAACCGACCGATACCATCCAGCCGCCCTGACTTTCGCTCAATCCCAGCTCCCGGATCAAGGGCGCCAGGATGGGAAGGATGATGGTGACCCCCAGCGTGGACAGACTGACGCTCAGGAAGATGGTCAGGCGCACCTTGCGCTTGTCCGGCATTGCACTGGCGCTGGCTTGTGCCGCGTCCGATGAATTCATGATGCACCTTGTTGACATAAACAATACTTATTCCCGGCCAGATTCTAGACCGGAAGCGGTGCCTCCTGCGGCCAGCGCAAAATTCCGTATCAGAATTGATTCAGCGGCAATTTCAAATAGCGCACCCCGTTGTCTTCGGGTTCCGGCAAACGCCCGGCCCGGACATTGACCTGCACCGATGGCAGGATCAGCTTGGGCATGGCCAGCGTACGGTCGCGCGCTGTGCGCATCTGCACGAATTCGGCCTCGCTCACGCCGTCATGCGCATGGATGTTGCCCGCACGCTGCGCCGCAACCGTGGTGACCCAACGGGGCGCCGCGCCTTCTGCCGGATAATCATGGCAAAGGTGCAGGCGCGTCTCGGGCGGCAAAGAGAGCACACGCCGAATGGAACGGAACAGGGCGGCCGCGTCGCCTCCGGGGAAATCACACCGTGCCGTCCCATAATCCGGCATGAACAGCGTATCCCCCACAAAGGCATCCGGCCCGATGACATAAGTCAGGCAAGCCGGCGTATGGCCAGGCGTATGCATGACGCGCACCGTCAATTGCCCCAACTGGAAACTTTCCCCGTCTTCAAACAGCCTATCGAATTCCCGGCCATCCGTGGACAAGTCATCCAGGTGATAAATGCCCTTGAAGACGCGCTGCACATCCTGGATATGGCTGCCTATCCCGATTTCCCCTCCCGCCTGAGCCTTCAGATACGGCGCAGCGGAAAGATGGTCCGCATGGGCATGGGTTTCCAGCAGCCACTGCAATGTCCAGCCCCGCTCGCGCAAGACTTGCAGGACATGATCTGCGTTCTGGTGTGAAATCCTGCCGGCTGCGGCATCAAAATCAAGCACGCTGTCGATGACGGCCGCCTGATTGCTGGCAGGATCCGCCACGATATGCGTCACCGTCGAGGTCGCCGTGTCATAAAAGGACTCAATGATTGCGCGGTTCATTAACCACCTCTTAATTACCACCAGTAATAACAGAAAAAACTTATGATGCAATGATAATCCGTTTGCCTGCGCCTTGAAAGCACCGGCACCGCCGCACAAACCGAGCGCTCCTGCCTCGCGCAGCCTTTGCATGGCCTGCCCCCGCAGCCTCCGCCCCGGCCTGCGCAGGCAGACTGCCTGACCGCCAGGCCCATCCAATACGCTTTATGCGGGCCGCGGCCATTCCCGTGGCATTTTCAGAATGCAAGGAAAATATTATCCCCGCCACCGCACTAACGACTCAAAAGTCGGTATAAAATCCAGGGACGGTTGAAACTGCCTGTCATAGATTCGGGCCATGCTACACATCATGTGCCCAAGCCTGTTGCCTGGCGTGTTTCACACTATGTTTTGAGTCATGATTTCACGTCATGTTCCAAATCATGTTTCAAGCCGTGCGTTGAGCTTTATTGCGGACGGGTGTTGCTAGCCGTATTGCGAGCCATATTGCCAGCCGTATTGCGCAAGCCCTTCCGTTGATTCCATGAGCCCTGAATACAGAAGCTAGCCAGGTCTTCCGTTTTCTTTTTGTGCCATTCCGCCATGTCCACCACCACTCCTCCCGCGACAGATCGCCCTTGCACACCCAGGGTCTGCTTTCTGCATCTGACTCAGGCAGTGGTCTTTGTCATGCTGCTCACCGCATCCAGTGCCTGGAGCATTCGCACCCTGCTGTATCAAACCGCGCGCTGGAGTGAACCGGCGGCATTCGCCATCGCGGTTTGCGCAACCCTGTGCGTCATCTGGTTATTTGCCGGCAAAATCCGGCGCGCCATGCTGCTCTGGCTGGTCTGCGCCGCCACCTTCCTGGCCTGGTATCACTTTCTGCCGGTATCTTTGTTGAGCCAATCCTGGGCCTGAGTCCGCCCCACTGGCGCTGGCATCAGCGCTGACTTCATGCCTGGGCCGGTTCAATCCTGCCCGGGCTTGTCACCCAGCAACGGCCGCAAGCTATCCAGCATCAATTGTCTATGTGCGGTGCGGATCGCATTCAACTCAAGCTTGCAATCAGAATCGGCATAGATCAATTGCCATATCGCGCAGTACAACGCCGGCGAAAAAGCAATCGCAAAGCAATCCGTCAATGCGCTGGCGCGCAGGCTGCCATTGGCGGTGCACTCATTGATGATGCACTGCTGCTCTTCGAGGTGGCGCAACAAGTCATTGCGCCACTTTTGCATGAGTTGCGGCACGCGCCCGCTTTCTGAAATCACCAGCCGCAATACTGTCTGTGCCTTGGGGTCGGTAATGGTGCAATAGATCTCATCCATATACTCATCGACCACCTGCTCCAGCGAACGGCCATCCTGGCGCCGCCAGACCTCATTGGGAAAGTCCGGCGCCAGCAGCGTTTCCAGCAAGGCTTCAAAAATCGCTTCCTTGCCTGAAAAGTGCGCGTACAGACCCGCCTTGGACATGCCCACGCGCCGCGCAATATTTTCCATGCGCGCCGCGCCAAAGCCATGATCGGAGAACTCAACCAGGGCAGCGTCGAGAATCTGCTCTATCCGTACGGCAGGCGACAGCCTGACGCGCTTGCGCGGGTGTTCATCGGTGGATTGGGTCATGACGGACTACATTCCCTGGACAGCGAGACAACATGGCCCTCAATTATACGGTGAGCGCTGTTCCACCCAGTTACAAAGCGGGTGAAAGTTATGCACAACAAGGGAGTTACCCACAATCGCTGTGAATAAACCTGTTGGCAGCTGGGGGATATACGGGAAAACACCAATTCTTACAAAGCCTTGTCATTCTTTGGGCAGAAACAGCGCAATTCCGCTCGAATCCAGACGCTCAGGCTGCCCATTCCGCCTGGCGCCCAGGCCCTGCCATGGCGGGCTGCCTGGCTGGCCCTTCCGTTCAGTCAGAAAACCTGAGCCGGAAACCTGAGCCGAAAACCTCACCCAGGAGGCCGCCGCCATGACCGGCAGCCTTAGCCTCTTCCCCGTCTGGCCCCTGGCCGTTCCCCTGCCGCATAGTTACCCACAACAAATGTGAATAAGCATGTTGGCACTTATGGGACAGAGAAAATTTCATTAGCCAATTCAATGACATGAAACACATTGATCAATCATTGACCAGAGGGGCTATATCCCGGCGTCAAAGGCCGATGAACGCGGTATTTGCCCCTGTTTCCTCGCCCTGCCCCGCCCGCGTCATGCCGATTTCCCCGCTTGCCCCCGGCTTTCAGGCCCAGGCCGCGTCTTACCCACAGCAACTGTGAATAAGCCTGTTGGTACACCTGGGAAACACAGACAAATACCTTAAAAATCAAAACCCTGCAAGAGAATGCGCAATTATTGACCAAACCGGCAGGATAAGCTGGCCCGCCCTGCCTCTACGCCTGCCGCCCGATCCGCTGCGCCGCTCAGGTATCAGAACCCGCTGCCGCTTGAGGGCGGCTCGCAACTTGCTGTGCTGCTGCTCTGTGCCTGTGCCTGTGCCTGTGCCTGTGCCTGTGCCTGTGCCTGTGCCCAACAGTCTAGGCCATCGCAGAAAGAAGCCCCCCCCAGGCCCAGAATTCCGGCGCTCCGCGCCTGCCCCCTCAGGGCAGCATCGCAGGGCACCCCTCACGCCTTCGCACTGCCGCCCACAACACGGGCGCATCATTCGCTGCGCGCAGACGAAAAAAGGCCCAGTCCTATGGACTGGGCCTTTTCATTTTGGTGCCGGTGAGAAGAGTCGAACTCCCGACCTTCGCATTACGAATGCGCTGCTCTACCAACTGAGCTACACCGGCGAAACCTGTACTGCAATAAGAATTAAATTATAGCATGTAAATTCAAATGCAATACAAATCCTGCGCAAGAAAAATGATCACAGGTCGCGTGCCAGGCTGACGGCCATGCCAAGGTAGCTGCGCGGCGTCATGGCCAACAGACGGGCCTTGGGTTCTTCCGGCAATGCCAGGCCAGTGATGAACTCGCGCAGGGCTTCCTGCGTAATGCCCTTGCCGCGCGTCAGCGCCTTGAGCTGTTCATACGGCTGCGGCAGGCCATAGCGGCGCATGACGGTTTGAACCGGCTCGGCCAGCACTTCCCAGCAGGCGTCGATATCGGCGTCGATGGCAGCGGCATTCACTTCCAGCTTGTCCAGGCCGCGCAGGCAGGCGTCATAGGCCACCAGCGCATAACCAAACGCCACGCCCAGGTTACGCAAGACCGTCGAGTCCGTCAGGTCACGCTGCCAGCGCGAGACTGGCAGCTTTTCCGACAGGTGGCGCAGCATGGCATTGGCCAGACCGATATTGCCTTCGGAGTTTTCAAAGTCGATGGGATTGACCTTGTGCGGCATGGTCGAAGAACCCACTTCGCCTTCTTTCAGACGCTGCTTGAAGTAGCCCAGCGAGACATAGCCCCAGATATCGCGGTCCAGATCCAGAATGATCGTATTGGCGCGCGCCACGGCATCAAACAGTTCGGCCATCCAGTCATGCGGTTCGATCTGGATGGTATGGCGGTTCTGCGTCAGGCCCAGGCCGCCCAGCACGCCAGCGCTAAACGCGGGCCATGCGATTTCCGGGTAGGCGGAGTAATGCGCGTTGTAGTTGCCCGTGGCGCCATTGAGCTTGGCCAGCGGCTGCACCTTGGCGATATTGTCGATGGCGCGGCGCAGGCGGGCTGCGACGTTGGCAAACTCCTTGCCCAGCGTGGTCGGGCTGGCTGGCTGGCCATGGGTGCGTGCCAGCAAAGGCTGTTCCGCATGCGTATCGGCCATCCCCGCGAGCTTGGCATAGACTTTTTCCAGAGCGGGCAGCAGCACTTGCTCGCGCGCGCGGATCAGCATCAGCGCATGCGATGTATTGTTGATGTCTTCCGAGGTACAAGCGAAGTGGATGAATTCGGCAGCGCGGTCGAGTTCCGCATCCCCGGCAACCTGTTCTTTCAGCCAGTACTCCACCGCTTTCACATCATGGTTGGTGGTGCGTTCGATGGCCTTGATGCGTGCGGCATCGGCTTCGCTGAAGTTCTCCACCAGCGCCAGCAGACGCTGGCGGGCCTGTTCGGAGAAACGCGGCAGTTCGGGCAGGCCGGCTTCGGACAGGCCGATCAGCCAGGCAATCTCAACTTCCACCCGGTGGGCCATGAAGCCGGCTTCGGACAACAGGCCACGCAGGGCATCACCCCGGCCGGCATAGCGCCCGTCAAGTGGCGACAAGGCATTGAGGGAACTGATCTGATCGGCGATTTGCATGATTTCTGACAAAAAAACAACAATTTGCGAAGACTTGGATTCTAGCATCCAGAATCCCCCCACGCCCGGGCTACACTCCTCTGGAGCCGCTTGACGGCATGATTTCCCTGTATCGGTCGCTTGCCGCATACAGTCGGCCCGGGCACATTATTCCTTGTTCCGGATCGCAGACAGGTTTCCGCCGATAGCACCGGCACCTGCCCCCGCCATGACACGATGGCCCCGCTCCGGAAACATGATGTCTTGGTGCGGTACGTCCTGTGGATAATTTCACTGGGATATACTGCCACCGCCTTTGCCTGATGATGTTGCTTTCATGAAACTGCTAGGTTCGCTGAATAATCCCTTCGTACGTAAAGTACGGATTGTCCTCGCCGAAAAAAAACTGAACGTTCAACTGGACGTTGAAGAAGCCGTTCCCGGCACCCTTTCAGTGCGAACCCATAACCCCTTGGGCAAGACACCTTGCCTGGTCATGGAAGACGACGCTTCGCTGTACGATTCGCGTGTCATCGTCGAATACCTGGATACCCTTTCGCCTGTCGGCCGCCTGATTCCGCCCTCCGGGCGCGAGCGCGCAGCCGCCAAGGGCTGGGAAGCCCTGGCAGACGGTTTGCTGGATGCCTGCGTGGCCATTCTGGCGGAGCGCAAGCGGCCCGACGCGCAGCGCAGCCGCGATCTCATTGCCGCGCAGTTCGAAACCGTGCATGCCGCCCTCGCGGCCATGGATCAGCAACTGGGCGAACAGCTGTTCTGCATGGGCGTCAATTTCAGCCTGGCGGATATTGCCGTCGGTTGCGCCTTGTGCCATCTGGATAGCGACTTCCAGGAGCTGGATTGGCGCACGGCCCATGCCAATCTGGTGCGCCTGCACGAGAAACTGCTCGCCCGCCCCTCGTTTGCCGACACCCAGCCCTGATACAGGCAGATCCCCACTCTTGCTGGCACGCCTGCCCTGACAACAGGGGCATGGCGCCAGGCAGATAAGAAAATGGCATGCCGGTTTTTCACTGGCATGCCATTTTTTGATTTCAGGCCCGGCCCGGGAAGGATCCACCTGTTTGCTTGGCCAACCCGCCCAGCCTCGAGCAGACCGGACGCTCATTACCCGCCCGGCACCACGGGCTTACAGAATGATGCCCCCGCCCAGGCAAACCTCATCCTGGTAGAGCACCGCTGATTGCCCCGGCGTCACTGCCCACTGCGCATCATCAAAGGTCAGCGTAAAGCCGCCCGCGCCATCCGCCTGCAGCGTGCAGGCGGCGTCCTGCTGGCGGTAGCGTGTCTTGGCCGTATAGCGCCCTGGCGCTGGCGGCTCGCCCGCCACCCAGCTGGCATCCTGGGCCTGCAAGGTATGGCTCAACAACCAGGGGTGATCATGGCCTTGCACGGCGTACAGCACATTGCTTTGCAAGTCTTTGCGGGCCGCATACCAGGCCTGCGCCGTGCCATCTTCGTTCTGATGCCCTTTGACGCCGCCTATGCCCAGGCCCTTGCGCTGCCCCAGCGTATGAAATGCCAGGCCTTGATGCGTGCCCAGACGCTGGCCTTCCGGTGTCAGGATAGGGCCGGGCTGAGTGGGCAGATAGCGGTTGAGGAAGTCGCGGAAAGGCCGTTCACCGATAAAACAGATGCCGGTGGAATCCTTTTTGGCCGCATTGGGCAATTGCAGTTCGGCTGCGATGCGGCGCACGTCGGTCTTGGGAATTTCCCCCAGAGGAAACAGAACTTGCGACAACTGTTCCTGGCTCAGGCGGTGCAGAAAATAGCTCTGATCCTTGCTGCCATCGAGCGCCTTGAGCAATTCGCTGCGCACGCCCCCGCCCGCCGGCACACGGCGCACCCTGGCATAGTGCCCGGTGGCAATCCAGTCCGCCCCCAGGCTCATGGCATGATCCAGAAAGGCGCGGAATTTGATTTCCGCATTGCACAGGACATCAGGATTGGGCGTGCGGCCTGCCGAATATTCGCGCAGGAATTCGGCAAACACGCGATCTTTATACTCGGCGGCAAAATTCACCGCTTCGATATCGACACCGACCAGATCGGCCACACTGGCCGCATCCAGCCAATCCTGACGGCTGGAGCAATACTCGGAGTCATCGTCATCCTCCCAGTTCTTCATGAACAGGCCGACCACCTCGTAGCCCTGCTGTTTGAGCAGCCAGGCGGAAACAGAGGAATCGACGCCGCCGGACATGCCGATCACGACACGGCCGCGGGAAGGAGCGGAAGAAGAAGCAGACATGGAATTCGCAGTGCGGTGGCGCGGCATGCCGCGCCGCCGTCTATGACAGTGAAATGCCTTGGTCAGGCCAGGCCTTACCAGGCGATGATCTTGCCCGGGTTCAGGATATTGTTGGGATCGAAGGCATGCTTGAGCGAACGCATCAGCGCAATCGCATCTTCGCCATGTTCTTCGGTCAGGAACTGCATTTTATGCAAGCCCACGCCATGTTCGCCAGTGCAAGTGCCATCAGCCTCGATCGCGCGGCGCACGATGCGGTGATTAATGGCTTCCGACTCTTCCCATTCTGCCTTGCTTTCCGGGTCCAGCATCATCAGCACGTGGAAATTGCCGTCACCGACGTGGCCCAGGATGGTAGAGGGGAAACTGGCTTTGGCCAGGTCTTCCGCCGCTGCCGTGACATTCTCCGCCAGGCGGGAAATAGGCACGCAGACGTCTGTCGTGCTGGCCAGGCAGCCGGGGCGCAACTGCACCGAGGCAAAATATGCATTGTGGCGCGCCGACCACAGGCGGTTGCGGTCTTCCGGGCGCTCGGCCCATTCGAAATTCTCGCCGCCATGTTCACGCGCCAGTTCCTGCACGATCTCGGCCTGCTCCCGCACCCCTTCCGGGCTGCCATGAAATTCAAATGCCAGCAAAGGCGTTTCACGCAGCGTCAGCTTGCTGTACTGGTTAACGGCACGCACCGAAGCAGCATCCAGAAACTCCACGCGTGCCACCGGCACGCCCATCTGCACCGTGTCGATCACGCAACGCACCGCATCATCCAGCGAGCTGAAATGACAGATCGCCGCGGACACCGCTTCCGGCAGCGGATACAGGCGCACCGTCACCTCGACAATAATGCCCAGCGTGCCTTCGCTGCCCACAAATACGCGGGTCAGGTCGTAACCCGCCGACGATTTGCGGGCCCGGCCCGCCGTGCGCACGACCTTGCCGTCTGCCGTCACGACCGTCAGCGACACCACATTTTCCCGCATGGTGCCGTAACGGACAGCATTGGTGCCCGAGGCCCGCGTTGCCGTCATGCCGCCAATACTGGCATCGGCGCCCGGGTCGATAGGAAAGAACAAGCCGGTATCGCGCAAGTCTTCATTCAACTGGCGGCGCAACACGCCAGGCTGCACCGTCGCCGTCAGGTCCCCCGCATCGACCGACAGAATGCGGTTCATGGCCTGCAGGTTCAGGACAATACCGCCTTGCGCCGCCAGCACATGCCCTTCCAGCGACGACCCTGCGCCATAAGGAATCAGCGGCACGCCAAACTCATTACAGAGCTTGGCCGCAAACACAACTTCTTCGGTTGACTCGGCGAACACAACCGCGTCGGGCGCCATGACAGGATACGGCGATTCATCACGGCCATGGTGCTCGCGCACTGCCGTGGATTCCGAACAGCGGCTGCCGAAGCGCTCGCGCAGCCGCTCCAGAAAAACAGCCGGAATGGCGCGGGGCGCCTGGAAGGATTCGATATGGGCACTCATGATGTCTTGTCTTCCTGGCGCGCATCGCCATTGCCCGCAGGGCCGCACTGCCGCGCCGTTTATTATCAATAGAGACGCGGCTCAGGCCGCGCTGCCGCGCTATCCTGACGCGCCCGGTTTCCTCGCGCTACAAATCGCCAGCCATCGCGGCGCCAGAAACCAGACGGCAGCCAGACGCCTGAAAAGCAGCGCGGGGAGGCGCCTGGCGCAGGATATTTTTCTGCGCCTGAGCCTCCCCGCAGGAAACGGGCCCGTGCCGCAGGGTTGCCCCCGCGTGGACAGGTAGCGTTTAGGATAGCACTTTTAAACCAAGACTTCGCGGCGTGCATGCACTGCCGCCGCCAGTTGTTCCAGCACCGCCAGCGACTCATCCCAGCCTATGCAGCCGTCGGTAATGCTCTGGCCATAGACCAGCGATTTGCCCTCTTCCAGATCCTGGCGTCCTGCCACGAGATTGCTCTCCACCATGACCCCGACCAGCCGGCCATCCCCTGCGCCCACCTGCGCCGCGATATCCGCCACGACCAAGGGCTGGTTTTCCGGTTTTTTGCTGCTGTTGGCATGGCTGGCATCAATCATGATGCGCGGTTCCAGCCCATTGGCCCGCATCAGCGCGCTGGCGGCTTCGACGCTGGCGTGGTCATAGTTGGGCTGTTTGCCGCCGCGCAGAATCACATGGCAATCATCATTGCCTGCTGTCCGCACGATGGCAGAACGGCCGCCCTTGGTCACAGACAGAAAGTGGTGCGGCTGCGAAGCGGCGCGAATAGCGTCCAGCGCAATTTTGACGTTGCCATCGGTCCCGTTCTTGAAACCCACCGGGCATGACAGGCCGGAAGACAACTCACGGTGCACCTGGCTTTCCGTGGTGCGCGCGCCAATCGCGCCCCAGGCCACCAGATCCGCAATGTACTGCGGCGTAATCATGTCCAGGAATTCGCAGCCGGCGGGCATGCCCAGCTCATTGATTTCCAGCAGCAGGCGGCGTGCCAGGCGCAGGCCAGCATTGATATTGAAGCTGCCGTCCAGGCCGGGATCATTGATCAACCCCTTCCAGCCCACCGTGGTACGCGGCTTTTCGAAGTACACGCGCATCACGATTTCCAGATGGTCGGCGAGCTTTTCGCGAACCGGTTGCAGGCGGCGGGCATATTCCAGCGCGGCGGCGGGATCGTGAATGGAACATGGGCCAATCACGACCACCAGCCTGTCGTCTGCGCCATGCAGAATGCGGTGCATCGCCTGGCGCGCATCATGAACCACTGTGGAAGCTCGTGCCGAACACGGCAATTCGCTGATTACCTCAGCTGGTGTGGCCAGTTCCATGATTTCTTTGATCCGCAGGTCATCGGTATTGTGAGACACGGAAGACTCCTTGTTTGAGATAATTTCTGCGCCAACTGCGCCCGACGACATACGAAAAAAAGCCGCCAGACAGTGCTGGCGGCTTTTTCAGGGAAACGGGTAGAAAACCTCAGGTACGACGCGTCCCTTCCTCCGCCAGCGGCATCGGAAAATAGTACGCAAAATAAAATCGTGCATTGAGGATGTTCATGCGATTTATCGTAGCACAAAAAAATCGGCTGCAAGCCCTCATTTCGCACTCTTTCATTAGTTTTTATTAAACGTGGTGAAAATACAAATATGGCGGCCGCGCCGCCATATTTGTCATCGCCAGCTGCCAGGGGCCGCCCCGGCCCCCGCGCCAACAGCAGACCAATCAGGCAGTGCCGCCCACAGTCAGCCCATCCATGCGCAAAGTCGGCATGCCGACGCCCACCGGCACGCTCTGGCCTTCCTTGCCACAGGTTCCCACACCGCTATCAAGCGACATGTCGTTGCCGATCAGGCTGATCCGGTTCATGGCATCCGGCCCGTTGCCGATCAGCGTCGCGCCCTTGACCGGGTATGTCACTTTGCCGTCTTCGATCATGTACGCTTCCGATGCGGAGAACACGAACTTGCCGCTGGTGATGTCCACCTGCCCGCCGCCAAAATTGACGGCGTACAAGCCTTTCTTCACCGAAGCAATGATTTCTTCCGGCGGCGTCTGGCCGCCCAGCATATACGTGTTGGTCATGCGCGGCATGGGCAGATAGGCATAGGACTCCCGCCGCCCATTGCCGGTCAGCGGCACATCCATCAGACGCGCATTGAGCGAATCCTGCATATACCCGCGCAAAATGCCGTCTTCGATCAGCACGTTGCTTTGTGTCGCATTGCCTTCGTCATCGACATTCAAGGAACCGCGGCGGCCATCCAGGGTGCCGTCGTCCACCACAGTCACCCCCTTGGCGGCAACGCGCTCCCCGACCCGGCCGGCAAACACGCTGGAACCCTTGCGGTTGAAGTCGCCTTCCAGGCCGTGGCCCACGGCTTCGTGCAGCAGGATGCCCGGCCAGCCCGGCCCCATGACCACCGTCATTTCCCCGGCCGGTGCCGGGCGCGCTTCCAGGTTGACCAGCGCTTCATGCACGGCGTGCTCCACATAGCCTTGCAAGACGGCATCCGTGAAATACGCCAGACCGGCGCGCCCGCCGCCGCCGCCATGGCCAATTTCCCTGCGGCCCTGATGCTCGGCAATCACGCTGACCGACAAACGCACCAGCGGCCGGACGTCGGCCACCAGGCGGCCATCGCTGCCCGCCACCAGAATCACGTCATGCTCGGCCCCCAGGCTGGCCATAACCTGTATCACACGCGGGTCACGCGCCCGTGCCATGCGTTCGACCCGCTCCAGCAAGGCAACCTTGTCAGGCGCGTCCAGGGTCAGCAAAGGGTCCAGCGCCGGATACAGCGCCCGGCCCGGCGCGGCGTCGCCAGTCACGACCTGCTGCCGTCCCGCCCCCCGGCGCGCAATGCCGCGCACCGTGCGGGCGGAGGCCAGCAAGGCCTCGGCAGACAGATGGTCGGAATAGGCGAATGCGGTTTTTTCGCCCGCAATGGCACGCACGCCCACGCCTTGCTCAATGGAAAAACTGCCGCTCTTGACGACGCCTTCTTCCAGGCTCCACCCTTCGCTGCGGGTATGCTGAAAGTAAAGATCGGCATAATCGACGCGATGCGTGAAAATTTCACCCAAGGCGCGCGCCAGATGGCTTTCATCCAAGCCCCAGGGATCCAGCAAGATGGACCTGGCGGTATTGAGGGCGTCCAGCCCGGGATCTGTTCGTTTCATAGACTCTTCAAGCAATTAATTTGGCCGTCCGGCGCCGTCCGCCATCCCGGGCATGATCTGCCATGCCCCCTGGCGAGCGTTCACAATACGCGATGGCGCAAGGCCGGCAAATCGGTGCGGATGCTAGCGATACGCGCCGGATCCACCACGCCGCTGACGACTCCCGGCCCTTCTTCCAGCACATCGACGATCTCCCCCCAGGGGTCGATCAGCATGGCATGGCCCCAGGTACGGCGGCCGCTGGCATGACGCCCGCCCTGCGCTGGCGCCAGCACATAGCATTGATTTTCCACGGCGCGCGCGCGCAGCAAAAGTTCCCAGTGCGCCTTGCCGGTCGTGTAGGTAAACGCCGCTGGCACCAGCAGCAGGCTGACCCCGCCCATGGCCCGGTACATTTCAGGGAAACGCAGATCGTAACAGGTCGAAAGGCCGACACGTCCGGCAGGCGTCTCGAAAGTACGCACCTCCGTGCCCGCGCGTATCACTCGCGACTCATCGTAGGATTCCTGCCCCCGTGTAAAGCTGAATAGATGGATTTTGTCATAGCGCTGCACGCGGCTGCCATCCGGGCCGTAAACCAGCTGGGCATTGAACAGGCGCCCCGCGTCTCCCGTTGCCAGCGGAATGGTGCCGCCCGCCAGCCAGATCCCATGCCGGCGCGCCTGCTCCGACAAGAATGCCTGCAGCGGCCCGGCGCCATCTTCTTCGATGATTGCCAGCTTGTCCTCGTCCTTCAGCCCGATCAGGCAAAAGTATTCCGGCAAGGCCACCAGCCGGGCGCCGCCAGCCGCCGCCTGCGCAATCAAGGCTTCTGCCTGCGCCAGGTTTTCCTGAACATCAGGCGTGGACACCATTTGGATGCCTGCAACCGGCAAGGCTGTATTTGCCGCCGCAGCAGCTGCAATTTCCGACATGCCATTTCCCCCGGGAGATGCGATCAAGACAGGCCGCGCGCGCAGCACAGCCTGCCGCCAGCGTTCAGAGCCGCCAGCACACCGTCAGGATCGTAGCAGGTTCCCTGCGCCGGCAGCCGCAGCGGCTAACCGCCCAATTGGTAATTCACCCGCCGGATCTGGCCGTTATTGCCCGGGAAATGATCGAAAACAGCATGGAAGAGGTAGGGCGCCACTTCCAGGTTTTCCGAATCCCCAGCGCCCAGATGCTCGGCCGTCGAACGGTAAACCTCGTGATTCTGCTGATCTTTGTCGCGTATCGTGACCGTCAGGCGATATTCCTTGGCGGACACCGGACGCGCCACCCACTCAGGCGGCCCGCCCCAGTAGCCATAGCCATAACCCGGCCCATAGAAACGCGGCCGGAAGCCTGGCTGGCCCATCCCCCACCAAACGGGTTCTTCAACCAGCGCCGTCACTGGCTTGACCTGATAGTCGAAACTGACCAGAAAACGTGCCGGCGTGCCCTCGCGGGCTTCTACCAGCCCGGTCGCCCCCAAGGCGGAGCGCAACATGTCGGAATACGATGCGTATTCCAGGTTGCCGCGGCTTTGTTCAGGCGTGGAAATTTCATAGGCCTGCCCTTCATAGCTGTCCGACCACTGCTGGAAGCTTGTCACCCTGGCGGAAATGCTGGAAGCGCACCCCGCCAACAGGAACACAGCCAGGCCCAGCCCCAGACGCCAGGCGGCCCAGCGGCTGCCGGACGAAAACGCTGTTGTACGGGACATGACGATACCTCCTGGCACCTTGGTGCCTGAGTAACTTAACTGAATGACTTAACTGAGTCACTGAACTGAGTGACTGAATATTTTCTATGACTATGACAGCGCCAGGCTGAAAAAGTTTTCGCCCGGCCCGGCAGGCGCATGCCGCTATTGCCGCCCGCCACAGTTCCGGCGCGCGGGCGACTACAATGTAGCGGTTCAATCTTAAGCATGATGACATCGCTATGCGCCACGCCAGCTCGACCACAATCCTGCGTCAGGATTACCAGCCCTATCCTTTCCTGATTCCGTCCATCGAACTCGAGTTCGACCTGGCCGCGCAGGCCACCCGGGTCGTTTCCCGCATGCGCGTTACGCGCCGCCCGGACGCCCCGGCAGACAGTCCGCTGGTGCTGGACGGCGAAGCGCTGATGCTGCACGCCATTCATGTCGATGGCCAGTTGCTCGATGCCGAACATTACCGGCTTGATGGCGCCAGCGGCACCCTGAGCATCCACGGCCTGCCGGCCGATGCCCTGGTGCAAATCACCAGCCTGTGCCACCCGGCCCAGAACACCACGCTGATGGGGCTGTATGTGTCCGGCACCAGCCTGTTCACTCAGTGCGAGGCTGAAGGTTTTCGCCGTATTACCTGGTTCGCGGACCGGCCCGACGTCATGTCCCGCTATCGGGTCACCCTGCGCGCCAACCGCACCGACTACCCCTTGCTGCTCTCCAATGGCAACCTGATCGCCACGACCACGCTGATTGACGGGCGCCACCAGGCGGTCTGGGAAGACCCGCACCCCAAACCCAGCTACCTGTTTGCCCTGGTTGCGGGCAACTTCGATTGCCGTGAAAGCACGCTGCGCACGCGCAGCGGCCGGGATGCCCTGCTGCAGGTGTATGCCGACCCGGGTTCGGGCACGCAAACCGCCTGGGCGCTGGAATCGCTGGAACGTTCGGTGCGCTGGGACGAGCAGCGTTTCGGGCTGGAACTGGACCTGGACCGCTTCATGATCGTCGCCGCGCGCGACTTCAACATGGGGGCCATGGAAAACAAAGGCCTGAACGTATTCAATGCCGCCTATGTGCTGGCCGACCCGCAGACCGCCACCGACGCCAATTACCGCGCGATCGAAGCCGTCATCGGCCACGAATACTTCCATAACTGGACAGGCAACCGCGTCACCTGCCGCGACTGGTTCCAGCTCAGCCTGAAGGAAGGCCTGACCGTGTTCCGCGATCAGGAATTCACCGCCGACATGATGGCCGCCGGCCTGGATGCCGACGCAGCCGCCAGCGCCCGTACCATCAAGCGCATTGATGACGTGACCGTGCTGCGCGCCGCGCAATTCCCGGAAGACGCCGGCCCCATGGCGCACCCGATCCGCCCGGACAGCTACCAGGAAATCGGCAATTTCTACACGGCCACCGTCTATGAAAAAGGGGCGGAGGTCATCCGCATGCAGCATACGCTGCTGGGCGAAGCCGGCTTCCAGGAAGGCATACGCGAATACTTCCGGCGCCATGACGGCCAGGCCGTCACCTGCGATGACTTCGTCAACGCGATGGAATCGGTCTATAAGCGCCTGCACCCCGGCAAAGACCTGGCGGTATTCCGCCGCTGGTATGAGCAGGCCGGCACGCCGCGTGTGCGCGTCGCCCTGGACTACGACGCGGCCAGCCGCAGCTGCGTTGTCACGCTGTCGCAAAGCAATCCGCCAGTTGGCGTGGAAAAAGAACGCGGCGCCGGTTTCACCAAGGCGCCTTTGCACATTCCCTTCGCCATCGGCTTTATCGCCGCTGACGGCCAGGCCCTGACGCCTACGCTGGACGGCCAGCAGGCCGATACGTTCCTGCTGGAACTCACCGAAGCCCGCCAAGCGTGGCGCTTTGAAAACATGGACGCCGCGCCTACGCCGTCACTGCTGCGCAATTTCTCGGCGCCGGTCATCGTTGACTACGATTGGCTGGACGCCGATCTGGCGCTGTTGTCGGCCCACGACGGCAACCCATTCGCACGCTGGGAAGCGGGCCAGGAACTGGCGGCGCGCCAGGTGCTGGCCAATGCCGCCCGCCTGCGCGCGGGCGAAACCCTGCGCGCAGACCCGGTCTTTATTGAAGCCTGGCGCGCCCAGCTGAGCGCCCCCAACCTGGACGCGGGTTACCGCGCCCGCGCTCTCGCCCTGCCCTCGGAAAAGACCCTGGCGCAGCGCATGGATAAAATGGACCCGCCAGCCGTGGCCGCCGCGCGTGATTTCCTGCGCGCCGAACTGGGCCGCACCCTGGCGCCGCTCTGGCAGGCCGCCTATGAAGCCAATGCCGTCACCGGCCCTTACTCTCCCGACGCGCCCTCCGCTGGCAAGCGGGCCTTGCGCAACCTGGCGCTGGCCTATCTGCTGGCCGGTCAGGCTGAAGGCGCGCGCGACCTGGCGCTGGCCCAATACGATGCCGCGAGCAATATGACCGACGGCCTGGCTGCGCTCACCGCGCTGGTCAACGACAGCCGGGATGCGGCCACCGAACAGCGTCTGGCCGCGTTCTACGAAACCTGGCAGCATGACCCGCTCGTGGTAGATAAATGGTTTGCCTTGCAAGCCAGCTCACGCGCCACGGATGTCGCCGCCGCGCGGCGCCTGCTGGCCCACCCGGCTTTCACGCTGCGCAACCCCAACCGCGCGCGCTCGCTGGTCTTCCAGTTCTGCCTCAATAATGCGTCCGGGCTGCACCAGGCCGATGGCGCAGGCTACGACTTCTGGGCCGAACAGGTGCTCGCGCTGGATGCCATCAACCCTGAAATCGCCGCCCGCCTGGCGCGGACGCTGGATAGCTGGGCTGCCCATGCGCCTGCCCTGAGCGCGCCGATGCGGGCCGCGATCGAACGCGTCCGCGCCCATCAGCCGCTCTCGCGCAATGTTGACGAGATCACGGCCAAGGCCTTGTCGCTTTGAATTTTCATTTTTTGTTTTCACTATTTTCTGGAACATCATGTCCCGTAAAACCCTGACTCAATACATGATCGAGCAGCAGCGCGACCATCAGTGCGTGCCTGAGGCCTTGCGCCAGCTGGTCGAGACCGTCAGCCGCGCCTGCAAAAGCATCTCCCACTCGGTCGGCAAAGGCGCGCTGGGCGGCGTGCTGGGCAGCCTGGAAAGCGAAAACGTCCAGGGCGAAGTGCAAAAGAAGCTGGACGTCATGTCCAACGATATCCTGATCGAAGCCAATGAATGGGGCGGCTGCCTGGCCGCCATGGCGTCCGAGGAAATGGACACCATCCGCAAGATCCCCAGTCACTATCCTAAGGGCGAATACCTGCTGTTGTTCGATCCGCTGGATGGCTCGTCCAATATCGACGTCAACGTCTCTATCGGCACCATTTTCTCTATCCTGAAAACGGCCAAGGGCGGCCAGGACGCCACCGAAGCCGACTTTCTGCAAGCTGGCACGCAACAGGTTGCCGCCGGCTACGCCGTTTACGGCCCGCAAACCCTGCTGGTGCTGACTTTCGGCCATGGCGTGGTGGGTTTCACGCTGGACCGCGACATCGGCGCCTGGGTGCTGACGCACGACAATATCCAGATTCCGGCTGACACCAAGGAATTTGCCATCAATATGTCGAACCAGCGCCACTGGGATGCCCCCGTCAAGCGCTATATCGACGAATGCCTGGCGGGCGAAACCGGCGCGCGCGGCAAGAATTTCAATATGCGCTGGGTCGCCTCCATGGTGGCGGATGTCCACCGCATTCTGATGCGCGGCGGCATTTTCATGTACCCCT
>NZ_JBQEKA010000031.1:0-34642 GCF_052103615.1 Kerstersia sp.
AGCATGTATGTGTTCTCGAAAGATCGGTTTCAGAAAGCCGCCAGGATCAAGCCGCAAGCATCCGGCGTTCCAAGCAGCCATGCATGATGATAGAGGATGCGCGGGGACGAAACCAAATTTGCTGAGCAACAAGCCAGCCCATGGGCGCGGATGCGAACCAGGTGCCCGGCATGGTCACAGTCACAGCGAACTCGGCTGCGGGCGATTAACGCCAGATACCGGATGGGGATGCGAAATCCGAGGGCTGAACCAGCATCTGGGGCATCTTCTTCCATCCCATACAAATGACGCATAATGTATATTATGTAAAGTACGATTTAGGGAGCAATATGAAAGAATAAAACCTGTGCTCATGTCTGCTGTTTATCAACACGGCACCTCCCTGCTTTCCACTTTTCGCTTCCGGCTTCCGGGCGTATGCATGACAGCGCCGCAGCCGACGATGTGCCGTGCTTGGCCATGGGTTGGATCTGCCCAACCGCTGCGGCAAAAAAATACCTGGGCGCTTGCCCAGGTATTTTGTCTGCGTCTGCGCTCACGTTAGCATGGCAGCGTCAGCGCATACGCATTGCCTTCAGTCTTCCGCGCCGCTATCGCCATCACTGCCGCCGGAAGGCAAACCGGCGCCTTCGGGCGCAGCTTCCCGGCCGGATGCCAGACGCTGCAAATAGGCAGTGTCAATATCACCGGTGACATACTTGCCGCTGAAGCAGGAATCCTCAAAGCACTGCAAGGCAGGATTGATTTGCGTGATCGAGTTCCGCAAAGCGTCCAGATCCTGGAACACCAGCGCATCCACACCAATCCGGCGCGCGATTTCTTCTTCATTGCGATTATGCGCAATCAGCTCGGTCTGCGTCGGCATATCAATCCCGTAAACGTTCGGGAAACGCACCGGCGGCGCTGCCGAGGCCATATAGACCTTGTTGGCCCCAGCGGCCCGCGCCATCTCAACGATTTCATGGCTGGTCGTGCCGCGCACGATGGAATCATCCACCAGCAGCACATTCTTGCCACGGAACTCCATTTCGATGGCATTGAGCTTCTGGCGCACCGATTTCTTCCGCACGGCCTGCCCCGGCATGATGAAGGTGCGGCCCACATAGCGGTTCTTGATCAAGCCTTCGCGATAGCTCAGCCCCAGGCGCGCCGCCAGCTGCATGGCCGCGGGGCGGGAGGAATCGGGAACTGGCATGACGACGTCGATATCCCCCAGGCGCAGCTGGCGGGCCACTTTGTCCGCCAGGCTTTCGCCCATGCGCAAACGGGCGTCATAGACGGAAACGCCGTCCATCATGGAATCCGGACGGGCAAAATAGACATATTCAAAGACACAGGGCGCGTGCACGGCCACACCGTCGAAGGCGTGTTCGGACAGATTGCCCTCCAGGTCTATGAAAACCGCTTCGCCCGGCTTGATGTCGCGCACCAGGGAAAAACCGCAGCCCACCAGGGCGACCGATTCGGAAGCGACCATCCATTCATCGCCCTTCCCTTCATCCCTATGCCCCAGGCACAGCGGCCGGATGCCATTCGGGTCGCGGAAAGCCAGCAATCCATAACCGGAAATCTGCGCGACGACGGCATAAGCGCCCTTCACGCGCTGGTGCATGGCATCAACGGCAGCAAAAATCGCCGCCGTGTCCAGCGACACGCCTTGCGCGGCTTGCTGCAACTCATGCGCCAGCACATTGAGCAGGACTTCCGAATCGGAATTGGTGTTGATGTGGCGGCGGTCGATGCTGAACAGGGATTCCCGCAGCTCGCGCCAATTGGTCAGGTTGCCATTGTGGGCAAAGGCAATGCCGAACGGCGCATTGACATAGAAAGGCTGCGCCTCTTCCACGCTCTCGCTGGAACCGGCAGTCGGATAGCGCACATGGCCCAGGCCGGCATAGCCTGGCAGCGAGCGCATGTTTCGCGTTCGGAACACATCCCGGACCAGGCCGTGCGCCTTGTGCATATTGAAGCGGCCTTCATGCACGGTCACGATACCGGCAGCATCCTGCCCACGATGCTGCAAAAGCAACAGACTGTCATAAATCAATTGATTGACCGGACTGCGTCCGACAACCCCGACGATTCCACACATGCTTGGTTCCTGTTGATTGAGCGGGAAGCCCCGCCAGACGGCCGGGGAATTTCCGCCACTACTGGGTGGAGCCTGAGGCCCCTAATTTAAAACCATACTGCCGGGCCTCATCCTGCTGTCTGCTGGAGAGGCTCACACTTGGGGCGAGGCTTACAAACCTGTTCCCTGGGCGGACCCTCCTTGCATATCCTGCACCTGAATGACTCTGCCTGATAAGGCATCCAGCGCGCCCGGACTGATCTCAGGGGCGCGCAGTGCCGGTTCCTTCCATTCTGGCAGCCAGTCCGGGCCATGAACGCCCAGCCAGGCAGTGATTTCCGTTACCGCATTCTGTGCCGTGCCTGCGAACATGGCATCCTTCCACCAGGCTTGCTCAGGCATGGGGGTATAGCTGGCCACCGCCGTGCCGACCAGCACCAGCACCACACCCCGCAATAAGCCAAATAAGCCGCCCAGGCCATGGTCTGCCGGGGTCAGGCCGGTGGTGCGCACTAGCGCGGCCAGTGTCATGTTCAGCAAACCGACCAGCAGCAGCGCGGCGATGAAGACGATGAGATAGCCCAGCACCATGCGCAACATGGGGGCTTCAATGTAGGGCAGCAGCCATTCATACATGAGCGGCCCCCACCACACGGCGGCCAGTGTGGCAGCCGCGAATGCAAGCAGGGACAAGACTTCTTTGAGCAAACCGCGGATCAGGCCCAGAATACAGGACGCGCCCAGGACAACCAGAACCACAATGTCATAGGCGGTCATGCGTAGCCTCCGGCAGCCTGTGCTGCCATCTGCGCATCCGCCGCCTGCCGGCCTGCCCTGTCATTGCGTGCGCCCTGCTCCAGGTTGACCGGGAACCTGCTGCTGCCGGAACATCCAGCCGAAGCAACATTCGCCGTGCCTAGGAGCAGAAGCGCAGAAATCATTGCAATATCTTGTCTCTGGTAAGCGGCAGTTCTTATTGCGGAGCGATGAAACCGTTGTCATACCCCAGGGTACGCAAACGGGCTTGCGCGGCTTGTGCCGCATCACGCGAAGGGAATGGCCCAACGCGCAGGCGGAATTGGCGTTTGCCGCCAGCAGTCACCGGCTCGACATAGGCATTGGTGATCCCCGCGGCGTGCAGATCATTGCGGCGCGAAGCGGCGGAGGCTTCCGTGGTATAGGCGGCCACCTGCAGCACAAAACGCCCTTGCTGCTGGGCCGCCGGCGCAGGTTCCGGCCGCGCTTGCGGACGATTGGATTGCACGTTGCGGCCTTCCAGCAAAGCCAGCGCCATGGCGCCATCGTCCGTGCGCTGGGAGTCGCGGCTGGGCTGCGGTGCCGGTGCGGGAGCTGGCGCAGGCGTGCGCGCAGGCGCCCGCGTGTCGGCAGGCGGCGTGACAGGTTTCGGGGGTTCAGCCGCGGGCGCCGGTGCGGGCGGCGGCGTAACGCGCGGAGGCTGCGCCACTGGCGGCAGGTTCAGGGGCGCTTCCGGCGCAGCAGGCGGCGCCGTTTCGGTGTTTTCCGGCGTGCCGGGCTGCGTCAGGGTATCCGACGCATCGGCCACCACGGCTGGCGTGATGGGCCGCGCAATCAGTTCAGGAATCGACACGGCCACATCGGTTGCCACCGGCACTGGCTCTGAATCCAGCACCATAGGCAGAACCACCACAGCGGCCAGCACCATGGCCAGCGCGCCGGCCAGCCGCCTGCGCGCCTTCACGCGTAGCGCCCTGGCCTGGGATTCGCTGGATGCGCCTGTCCGCTGCCGCCGTTCAGAAGAAGCTGCCTGGCCGTCTTTGTTCTGGCGAGAAAACAAACCCATGAAATGCGCCCGTCGTAACCATCGTAAATGAAATCGGATAACCTGCACCGGCAGTGCCGCAACCGGCCGCTAGCAAGCGGCGTAGGTTACACGCCAGCCGTGCGGCCCAATGCTTCCAGCGCGCCCGCAACAGTCAGGAACGATCCGAACACGACGATTCTATCATTGTCCTGCGCTGCCTCGCGAGCGGCGGCGAAGGCGGCGCGCACATCTGCGTACTCATGCACCGCTGGCTCCCCTTCTTTGCCGGTTTGAATTTCCAGCGTCTGCCGCACCTTAGCGGCCAATTCCGTGCTGCTGGTGCCGCGCGGCCCTTCCAGCGTCGCGCAATACCAGCCGTCTATGCGCCGGCCCAATGTCCGGATGACGGCTTCGCAATCCTTGTCGGACAGCATGCCCAGCACAGCATAGGTGTACGGGTGATACCCCATGTTGTCGAGGTTCTGCGCCAGCACGGCCGCCGCATGGGGATTATGCGCGACATCCAGAATCGTGGCCGGCTGGCCGGGCAGAATCTGGAAGCGTCCTGGCAACGATGCCTGGGACAAGCCCATGCGCACCGCTTGTTGCGGCACCGGCAGACGTTCATGCACGGTCTCCAGCGCAGCCAGGGCAGCCGATGCGTTCAACAGCTGATTGGCGCCGCGCAAGGCAGGATAGGCCAAGGCTCGGCGCCGCTGCTCACGGCCGCCATAGCCCCATTGCTGGCGGTCGCCGGAATAATTGAAATCACGCCCGAACTGCCAGAGATCGGCGCCGATTTCTTCCGCATAGCGCGCCACGCTCTCCGGGGGCATCGGGTCGCTGCAGATGGCAGGCTTGCCCTGGCGGAAAATGTGCGCCTTTTCCCAGCCTATGGCTTCGCGTGTATCGCCCAGCCATTCGGTATGGTCGATATCCACGCTGGTCACGATGGCGCAATCCGTATCCAGAATGTTGACAGCGTCCAACCGTCCGCCCAGGCCGACCTCAAGCACGACGGCATCCAGGCGGGAAGCGGCAAACAGGCTGAGAATGGCCAGCGTCGTGAACTCGAAATAAGTTAATGACACCTCGCCTCGCGCCATTTCAACCTTGCGGAAATGTTCGATCAGTTGCGTATCTGTCGCATATTCCCCATTGACCCGCGCGCGTTCGTTGAACACCATCAGGTGGGGCGAGGTATAGAGCCCGACGCGGTAGCCCGCTGCCTGCAAAATGGCTTCCAGCATGGTGCAGGTGGAGCCTTTGCCATTGGTGCCCGCTACCGTGAAAATGACCGCATCAAAATTCAGATCCAGGCGCCCTGCTACTTCCTTGACTCGTTCCAGGCCCATATCAATGGATTTGGCATGGATGGATTCAAGGTATGACAGCCACTGCGTCAAAGTGGCTTGTGCATCATCAAGTATGGAAGGCATGTCAGGAAACGGCGCGGCACACGCGCAAAAAAGAAACACAACAGGCGCGGCGCTATCCAGCACAACCGCGGCACCCAATCCTCTATTCTATCCCTCTTCGCGCATTCACCGCAGCAAGCAGACATGGCTGCGCGCATCCTTGCCTGCGTCCCGGCGCGCCGCTGAAAGCAGCACTTAGCTTTCCTGTTGCGCCACTTCCTGTTGCGCCACTTCCTGCTGTGCTTCTGCCTGAATCCAGGCGGCGAATGCCTGGACTTCCGGGCGCTGCATGGCGTCTGGCAACATGACCAGGTAATAGGCAAAACGCGCTGGCCAGGGTTTGTCCAGCACTTGCGCCAGGCGGCCAGCAGCAATTTCCTCGCGGGCATAGGCCTGTGGCACCAGGGCCAGCCCCTGCCCTGAGGCGGCCGCGCGGATCAGCAAGTAGTCATCCTCGAATGCCGTGCCCCGCCCTGCCCTGGGGTCATGGGCCACGCCATGCGCGGCAAACCACAAAGACCAGTCCGCCTTGTCGGCATCATGCAGCAAGGGGTAGTCCAGGCAATCTTCGGGTTCTTGCAAGGCGACACCGTCCGCCAGCAAGCCCGGGCTGGCGACAGGCACCAGCACCGGCGCCATTAAGCGGGTGACTTGCAAGCCGGGGTAATGGCCCAGCCCGTGGCGCAAGGCCACATCCACCCGGTCACGGCGCATGTCCGACAAGGCGGAAGTGGCCTCGACACGCACTTCGATCTGCGGATGCAACTGTTTAAAGCGGCCCAAGCGCGGCACCAGCCAGGAAGCGGCGAAGGTGGCAACCGTGCTGATGGTCAGGGTTTGATGCCCCTTGAGCGCTTCCAGCGTGCCGAGGGCCTTGTCGATCTGCGCAAACGCGTCCAGCAAAGCAGGATGGGCGGCAAGGCCCGCCGCGTTCAGCCGCAGGCCTTGCCGCTCCCGCGTGAACAGCGCCATGCCCAGCCTATCTTCCAGCAGGCGGATTTGCTGGCTGACTGCGCCAGACGTGACGTGCAAGGCTTCAGCCGCCGCCTTGATACTGCCGCGCTGGCCCACCTCGACAAAAGCGCGCAGTGCCTGCAATGGAATGGCATGCATCATTGATTTAGCTTTTCTAAACCCTGAGATGAAAAACAATCGCTTCTGAATTGAGCGGCGCCCATTCATGATGACGGCAGTTTAGTTGCAAAAATCGAGTTTAGTAAAACTATATTTTTAACATCAAGATGATAGACCTCTACACTGACAGCTCGCCCAATGGTTTCAAAGCGACCATCGCTCTGGAAGAACTCATGCTGGCCTACCGCCTGCATCACGTCCGCATCGATGCCGGAGAGCACAGGCAGGCCGCGTTTCTGGCCTTGAATCCGCACGGCCGCATTCCGGTGCTGTGCGATAGTGATACCGGTGTTGTCCTGTTCGAATCGGCTGCCATCCTGCTTTACCTGGCGGAAAAAACAGGCAAATTGCTGCCGTCAGAGCCAGTTGCCCGCTGGGAGGCGATCAAATGGCTGCAATTTCATGCCTCCAGCGTGGGCCCCATCATTGGGCAACGCGTTCATTTCGAACTGTCCGCCACCGAGAAAATCCCCTCGGCCATTGCGCATTTCCGCCGTTTGACGGAAAACGCGTTCACCGTGCTGGATCAGAGGCTGGCTCAGCATCCTTACCTGGCTGGCGAGGCGTATTCCATCGCCGATATCGCCCACTTCGGCTGGACTCACATCGCCCGCATTATCGGTTTCGATTTCAGTGCGCACCCGCATATGAGTGCCTGGCATGAACGCGTGGCGCAGCGGCCCGCCGTCCGCAAAGCCATCACGCTCCCCGCCCCGGCAACGGGCGCATGAGGCGGGCTGGCGCATGAATTCCAACACCAAGACTACCAACATGACCGTTTCCAGCCCGCAGGCTGCATACCACTGCGGCGCGCCATCTGGAGAGTTAGAGGCGTTTCATTCCCACCCGGGCTATCGGCGCATGTTCGCGCCTGGCTGCCTGACGCTTGGCATCTTCCTGCCGCTGCGCTGCTACGCGGGCGATATGGCTGTTCTGCAAGGACAGGCGGATCTGGTGGAAGCCATAGACCGTCTCGGTTTTGCCGCCGTATGGGTGCGCGATATTCCCTTGTTCGACCCCTTGTTTGGCGATGCAGGCCAGGTCTTTGATCCGTTTACCTATCTGGCTTTCCTGGCCGCGCGCACGAAGCGCGTGGCGCTGGCAACCGGAAGCATGGTGTTTCCGTTGCGGCACCCTATCGATTTGGCCAAGGCATCCGCGACCATAGACCAACTGTCGGGCGGCCGCCTGGTGCTGGGCATTGCCTCTGGCGACCGTCCGATTGAGTTTCCGGCTTACGGCAAGGCGCATGAAAAGCGCGGTGAATCTTTCGCGCAGACGGTGCACGACTTTCGCCAGCTCATGCAAACCGGCAGACTGTCGATGGACTCCCCCCTGGGGAGTTTTCAGCAGGCAGAACTCCTGCCCAAGCCCGCCGCCGGGGCTGTGCCCTTGATCGTCACCGGCGCATCGGGGCAATCGCTGGCTTGGATTGCCGAGCATGCCGATGGCTGGCTCACCTATCCTGGCATGACCCATCTGCCCTCGGGGCCGCGGCAATTGGCTCAAAAAATACTTGCCTGGCGGCGCCTGCTGCCTGATGCGGTTTTTCGGCCGCACATGACGAACGAATGGCTGGATCTGGTGGAAGATCCGCATTATCCGCGCACACCGCTGCAAGGCGGATATGTGTTGCGTACCGGGCGCCATGGGCTTATCGCCCTGCTTGAGGAATGGCAAGCAGCAGGCGTCAATCATGCCGCGCTAGGCATACAATTCTCGCGACGGCCTGCTGCTGAGCTCGTGCAGGAGCTGGCAGAAGAGGTCTTGCCGCACTTTCCTGCTCACCACGCAACGCCAGCGTTCACAACGGCCTGGTAAGGTGGCAAAAAAACAAATCCAATCTCAGGAAAAAACAAACGAAATGACGGCAAAATCCATGAAAACCTCAAGCATCCGCCTCCAGGACAGCGGCCTCACCCTCAGGCACCTTGTGCCTGGCGATCATGCCGCCTGGGCGCAGCTTTATCGGCAGTATGCCGAGTTCTATCATGTCCCGATGACCGACGCCGTGCTGGCGCGCACCTGGTCGTGGCTGATGAGCGCAGAGCACGCTGAAGAAGGAGTTGTGGCCGAACTGGCGGATAGCCGCCTGGCGGGACTGGCGCACTTCCGCTCTTATCCCAAACCCTTGCTTGGGCAGGATGCCGGTTTTCTGGATGATCTTTTTGTCTCGCCGGCGCATCGCGGGCAAGGCATTGGCCGCAGCCTGATACAGGCAGTTGCCGCTATCGCGAGCGAACGGGGCTGGCCCCAGCTGCGTTGGATTACGGCCAAGAACAACCAGCAGGCAAGGCAACTGTACGACACCGTGTCGCAAGCGACCTCATGGGTGACCTATGAGCTCAAGCCGGGTGCACACCAAGACCTGCCCGGCAAGCCGCTTGCGTAACATGGCAGGCAGCACCCTGACCTGGGCTTTAGGGCTTTAGGGCTTAGGGCTTCCCCCTCCTTGCCCCTGCTGACAGTCTGAGCAGCCTGCCAGAGCGCCAGTTTCAGCACGGCTTGGCGTCGTCATAGCGTTGCCGATGCGCCTCTACCTGCGGCAGGTTTTCTGCCAGCCATCGGTGGATGCCTTGCAGCGCGGGCAGCAGGCTTTGCCCCAGCACTGTGAGTTGATATTCCACCCGCGGCGGCACCTCAGGAAAATAATCGCGCTCGATGAGGCCATCCCGCTCCAGGTTTCTAAGGGTCAGCGTCAGCATGCGCTGCGTAATGCCGCGCACCTCGCGCTTGATTTCGGAAAAGCGCAGCCGGTGGTCCTCCGCCATGGCCAGGCGCCAGATGACCTGCACTGTCCATTTATCGCCTAGCCTGGCGCAAATTCCGTTCAAGGGCATAGGCTGGAAAGAGGCCTGGCTTTCCGCCCTCTCGCTTTCCTGCATGCCGTTTTCCTGAATACTGCTCTCCTGAACGCCGCTTTCCTGAACACCGCTCTCTCGGGAGCGCTTGAAATCGTCCGTCACTGCTGGGTCCATAAGTATCATTTTTGTGCCCGAGGTTCAAAAAAGTGCCGTCTTCCGCCGCGCGGCCAAAGAGGAAAGAATACGGCATTCTGATTTTTTGCGAGCCGAATCATGCATAACACCCAAGCCCCTATCCTGGTTTTTGGCGCCACAGGCCGGCAAGGCGGCGCCGTGGCCCAGGCGCTCCTGCAGCGCGGCCAACCCGTGCGCGCGTTTGTCAGAAACCCGGCTGATCCCGCCGCCATTGCGCTTCAGCAGGCCGGCGCCGACATTGTGGCTGGCTCCCTGGACGATACCAGCGCCATCGTCGCCGCCATGAAGCATGCGCATGGGGTCTTCAGTGTGATGCCCGCTACCCTGCCGGCCGAAGACGAGGTCCGCTATGGCACACGCATCGCGGATTTGGCCGCAGAGAACCGCGTCCATCATTTCATCTATTCCTCGGGCGCAAGCGCCAGCGACACTCTGACAGGCATTCCGCGCTTTGACGCCAAGCCCCGTATAGAGGCACACATCCGCGCGCTTGCACTGCCGGCAAGCATCATCCGTCCCATGATTTTCATGGAAATGCTGCTGCAAACCGGCCTGCGCGCCGATGAAGGGCAACTGCTATCGCTGATTCATCCCCATCAGTCCATCCAGCTCACCGCAGTGCAGGACATCGGAAAAATTGTCGCCGCCCTGTTCGCAGACCCAGCCAGGTTTGCAGGCCTGACATTAAAGATCGCCAGCGACAAAGTGGCGGGGCATGAACTCGAAACTGCATTCTCTGACGCTCTGGCCCGGCCCATCACCTATCACCGTTTCCCGGATGAGATGCTGGCAGCCAATGCCGATCTCGCGCATATGGCATCAAGCCTGAAAAATGGCCCGCTCGCAGAGCAGGTGGATTTCGCGTTGATGCGCGAACTTAACCCTGAACTGCTGTCCTTGCGCGCCTGGCTGGCGGGCGCGGGACGCGCAGCGCTCAGGCCCGCCAGGCCGTAGCCCCGCCATTTTCCGGGCTGCCGGTCGTGAAATGAAAAATGCCTCCCGTCAGGGAGGCATTTCATACGGATACCGGCGGCTGGCCGGCATCCTGCTGCGAACCGTGCAGATTTATTTGCGGCGCACTGGCGGCAAGTCGGTGCAATGGCCCTCAGCCGCTTCAGCTGCCATGCCCACCGATTCACCCAGGGTCGGGTGCGGGTGGATGGTCTTGCCGATATCGACGCTGTCAGCGCCCATTTCCACGGCCAGCGCCACTTCGCTGATGAGGTCGCCCGCATGCGTGCCAACGATGCCGCCACCCAGCACCCGATGCGTTTCGGCATCGAAAATCAGCTTGGTGAAGCCTTCGTCACGGCCATTGGCAATGGCGCGGCCCGACGCTGCCCAGGGGAAGACACCCTTGGTGATCTTCACGCCCTGCTTCTTGGCATCATCTTCCGTCAGACCCACCCAGGCCACTTCAGGATCCGTGTAGGCGACCGAGGGAATGACACGCGGCTCGAAGGCAGCTTTTTCGCCAGCGATGACTTCCGCGGCAACATGCGCTTCATGCACGGCCTTGTGCGCCAGCATCGGTTGCCCGACGATGTCGCCAATGGCGAAGATGTGCGGCACGTTGGTGCGCATTTGTTCGTCAACGGCAATGAAGCCGCGTTCGTCAACACGCACACCCGCCTTGTCCGCATCAATCCGGCTGCCGTTGGGACGACGGCCCACGGCTTGCAGCACCAGGTCATAGCGTTGCGGTTCGGTCGGCGCGCCCTCGCCTTCAAAGCTGACATAAATGCCATCTTCACGGGCTTCGGCCCCTACCGTCTTGGTCTTGAGCCAGATATTGTCGAAACGCGCGGCATTATGCTTCTGCCAGACTTTGACCATATCCCGGTCAGCGCCTTGCATCAGGCCATCCTGCATTTCCACGACATCCAGGCGCGAGCCCAGCGCGGAATACACCGTACCCATTTCCAGGCCGATGATGCCGCCGCCGACAATCAGCATTTTCTTGGGCTGGCTGCGCAGTTCCAGCGCGCCGGTAGAATCGACGACGCGCGGGTCTTCCGGCATGAACGGCAGTTTCACCGATTGGCTGCCTGCTGCGATGATGGCATGCTTGAAGCGCACCACTTTTTCGCCGCCAGCAGCCAGTGCCACCTTGATGTGATGCGGGTCGGCAAATAGCCCGGTGCCCTGCACCACTTCCACCTTGCGCGCCTTGGCCATGCCAGCCAGGCCGCCGGTCAATTTGGCAATGACGCCTTCCTTGAAGCTGCGCAGCTTGTCCAGGTCGATAACCGGTTCGCCGAAGCTGATGCCGTGCTCGGCCTGCGCCCGTGCTTCATCAATGATGGAAGCGCTATGCAGCAGTGCCTTGGACGGAATGCAGCCCACGTTCAGACAAACGCCGCCCAGCGTGCTGTAGCGTTCGACCAGGGCAACCTTCAGCCCCAGGTCGGCAGCGCGGAAGGCGGCGGAGTAACCGCCAGGGCCAGCGCCCAGCACCACGACATCAACGTCGATATCGGCAGCGCCAGCAAAGCTGGCGGCTTGCGGCGCGGGTGCAGCGTCGGCCTTGGCCGCAGGCGCTTCCGCCTTGGCGGCGGGCGCAGGTGCAGGTGCGGCTTCAGCCTTCGCCGGAGCTTCGGCTTCGGCAGCAGCGCCAGCCTCAACTTCCAGGATTACCGAACCTTCCTTGACCTTGTCGCCAACATTGACCTTCACCGACTTCACCACGCCGCCCGCAGACGACGGGATTTCCATCGAGGCCTTGTCAGATTCCACCGTAATCAGGCTTTGCTCGGCTTCAACCGTATCGCCAACCGCAACCATCACCTCGATGACTTCGACACTTTCGAAATCACCAATATCCGGTACCTTGATCTCTACGAGTTTGCTCATATTTCAGTCCTCACAGAGCGATGCGGCGGAAATCGGCCAGCAGCGCGCCCAGGTACGCATTGAAGCGAGCGGCAGCCGCGCCGTCGATGACGCGGTGGTCATAGGACAGCGACAGCGGCAGGGTCAGACGCGGCACGAACTGCTTGCCATCCCAGACCGGCTTCTGATACGAACGGGAGGCGCCCAGAATGGCGACTTCGGGTGCATTGATAATAGGCGTGAAGTGCGTGCCGCCAATGCCGCCGAGCGACGAAATGGAGAAGCAGCCGCCCTGCATTTCCGACGGCGACAGCTTGCCATCGCGGGCCTTTTTGGCCAGATCCGACATTTCCTTGGCCAGCTCGACGATCCCTTTCTGGTCCGCGTCACGGATCACCGGCACCACCAGCCCGTTGGGCGTATCGGCGGCAAAGCCGATGTGGTAGTACTGCTTGAGCACCAGCGTATCGCCATCCAGCGAGGCATTGAACTCGGGGAATTTCTTCAGCGCGGCAACCACGGCCTTGATCAGGAAAGCCAGCATGGTGAACTTCACCCCTGCCTTTTCATATTCCTTGTTCAAGGTCACGCGCAGCGCTTCCAGTTCCGTGATGTCCGCTTCGTCATTATTGGTGACGTGCGGGATCATGACCCAGTTGCGATGCAGGTTGGCACCGGAAATTTTCTTGATGCGCGACAGCGGCTTGGCTTCGATAGGACCAAACTTGGTGAAGTCCACCTTCGGCCAGGGCAGCAGGCCCAGCGCGGCGCCATCGGCGCTGCCGCTGGACGCGCCTTGCACTGCGCCGCCGGAAGCCAGCGCCTTTTTGACGTACTGGCGCACGTCATCGTGGGTCACGCGGTTTTTCGCGCCGCTGCCTTGCACCTTGAGCAGATCCACACCCAGTTCACGCGCAAATTTGCGTACCGAGGGCGAAGCGTGCGCCAGCTTGTTGCCGGACAGGTCGGCAGGCGCCAGCGCAGCGGTCGGCGTCGGCTTTTCAGCACTGGGGGCCGGTGCGGCGGCTTCAGCCTTGGCTGCAGGCGCAGGTGCGGCCTCGGCCTTGGCCGGAGCGGCTTCCGCCTTGGCAGCGGGCGCAGGCGCGGCTTCAGCCTTCGCCGGAGCTTCGGCAGCAGCGCCAGCCTCAACCTCCAGGATCACCGAGCCTTCCTTGACCTTGTCGCCAACATTAACCTTCACCGACTTCACCACGCCGCCCGCAGACGACGGGATTTCCATCGAGGCCTTGTCAGATTCCACCGTAATCAGGCTTTGCTCGGCTTCAACCGTATCGCCAACCGCAACCATCACCTCGATGACTTCGACACTTTCGAAATCACCAATATCCGGTACCTTGATCTCTACGAGTTTGCTCATATTCTTTGTCCCCTTTACGCGTACTGCGGGTTGGCCTTGTTCGGGTTAATGCCGTACTTCTTGATGGCTTCGGCCATCTTGGCGCGCGGCAGCTTGCCTTCGTCAGCCAGCGACTTGAGCGCGGCCAGGACGATGAAGTGGCGGTCAACTTCGAAGTGCTCACGCAGCTTGTAGCGGTAATCCGAACGGCCATAACCGTCGGTGCCCAGCACATGGTAGCGGCGGCCTTCCGGCATGAAGGGACGGATCTGGTCGGCGAACATCTTGATGTAGTCCGTCGAAGCCACGATCGGGCCTTCGCTTTGCTCCAGCACTTGGGTCACATAGGGCTTGGGCGCATCGGCTTCCGGGTGCAACAGCGCCTGACGCTCCGCATCCAGGCCATCGCGGCGCAGTTCGGTGAAGCTGGTCACGCTCCAGACGTCAGCGGCAACGCCCCAGTCTTCGCTCAGCAGCGTTTGCGCTGCCAGGGATTCACGCAAGATGGTGCCGGAACCCAGCAGTTGCACGCGCAACTTGCCTTCCCCGCCAGCCTTCAGCTTGTACATGCCGCGGATGATGCCTTCCTCGTCGCCTTCGTTCAGGCCAGGCTGGGCATAGTTCTCGTTCATCACCGTGATGTAGTAGAAGACGTTTTCCTGATCTTCCACCATGCGCTTCAGGCCGCGCTGGATGATGACGGCCAGTTCGTGGCCGAAGGTCGGGTCATAGGACACGCAGTTCGGAATCAATGCCGACTGGATGTGGCTATGGCCATCTTCGTGCTGCAGACCTTCGCCGTTCAGCGTGGTGCGGCCAGCCGTGCCGCCCAGCAAGAAGCCGCGCGCTTGCATATCGCCAGCGGCCCAGGCCAGATCGCCGATACGCTGGAAGCCGAACATCGAGTAATAGATATAGAACGGAATCATGACGCGGTTGTTCGTCGAGTACGACGTTGCCGCGGCAATCCAGGAGCTGAACGCGCCTGCTTCGTTGATGCCTTCCTGCAGCAGCTGGCCGTTGGCCGCTTCCTTGTAGTACATCACTTGGTCTTTATCGACCGGCACATACTTCTGGCCTTCCGGCGCATAAATACCGATCTGGCGGAACAGGCCTTCCATCCCGAAGGTGCGCGATTCGTCGGCCAGAATGGGCACGACGCGCGGCGCCAGGGTCTTGTCACGCAGGATCTGGTTCAGAATGCGGACGAAAGACTGGGTCGTGGAAATTTCACGGCCTTCCGCTGTCGGCTCCAGCACCGCCTTGAAGGTATCCAGCGCAGGCACGGTCAGGCGCTCATCGGAGGTACGGCGGCGCTTGGGCAGGTAACCGCCCAGGTCAGCACGGCGTTCCTGCAGGTACTTCATTTCGGCGGACTCGTCAGCCGGCTTGAAGTAAGGCAGTTCTTCCAGCTTGTCATCCGGCACGGGAATATTGAAGCGGTCACGGAATTCGCGGATGGCGTCCAGATCCAGCTTCTTCTTCTGGTGCGTCGGGTTCTTGGCCTGGCCGTCATGACCCAGGCCGTAGCCCTTGATGGTCTTGGCCAGAATCACCGTGGGCTGGCCATCATGCTCGGTGGCCGACTTGAAGGCAGCATACACCTTGTGCGGATCATGGCCGCCGCGATTCAGGCGCCAGACATCGTTGTCGCTCATGCGGGCGACCATTTCCAGCAGCTTGGGATGTTTGGCGAAGAAGTTGTCGCGCACGAACTTGCCGTCGTTGGCCTTGTACGCCTGGTACTCGCCGTCCACGGTGTCTTCCATGATCTTGCGCAGGATGCCTTCCTTGTCGCGCGCCAGAAGCGGATCCCAGTAACCGCCCCAGATCAGCTTGATGACGTTCCAGCCAGCGCCGCGGAAATCGCCTTCCAGTTCCTGGATGATCTTGCCGTTGCCGCGCACCGGGCCATCCAGGCGTTGCAGGTTGCAGTTGATGACGAAAATCAGGTTGTCGAGCTTTTCACGCGCGGCCAGGCTGATAGCGCCCTTGGATTCCGGCTCGTCCATTTCGCCGTCGCCGCAGAATACCCAGACCTTGCGCTTGCTGGTATCGGCAATGCCGCGGGCATGCAGGTACTTCAGGAAACGCGCCTGGTAAATCGCCATCAGCGGGCCCAGGCCCATGGACACCGTCGGGAATTGCCAGAATTCCGGCATCAGCTTCGGGTGCGGGTAGGACGACAGGCCCTTGCCGTCAACTTCCTGGCGGAAATTGTCCAGCTGCTCTTCGGTCAGGCGGCCTTCCAGGTAGGCGCGGGCATAGATGCCGGGCGAGGAGTGACCCTGGAAGTACACCAGGTCGCCGCCGTGGTCTTCGGTATCGCCATGCCAGAAGTGGTTCTGGCCGGTGCCTATCATGGTGGCCAGCGAGGCGAACGAGGCCAGGTGGCCGCCCAGGTCGCCGCCATCGGGCGGCGTGTTGCGGTTGGCGCGAACAACCATGGCCATGGCATTCCAGCGCACATAAGCGCGGATGCGGGCTTCCAGCTCCAGATTGCCGGGATGGCCGGGCTGCAGGGCTTCGGGAATGGTGTTGACGTACGCGGTATTGGGCGAGAAAGGAATGTGGGCGCCAGAGCGGCGCGCCTGGTCAATCAGGCGTTCAATCAGGAAGTGGGCGCGCTCCGGCCCCTCCTGTTCCAGTACCGCGGCCAGGGCATCCAGCCATTCCTGGGTTTCAAGGCTGTCGATGTCTTGCGCCGTCGAGCTTTGATCGACGTTCTCTTGTGCGGACATAAGGTGTCTCCTTATCTTGGATGGACGGGCGAAGCCGGAAGCAACCGGCTTGATCCAGATTTCTGCGCTGCTTTGCCCAGGCTCCCAGCCTTGGCTGGATGTCTCGGCCCCACTATCAGTCATGAATCACTCGGTGCCGCAGTATTGCTGCGGAACCGGTATCGCTTGCCTGCTGCCAGTATCAGGTATCCCTGTGCCGGTTGCAGCGTGCAGGCCTCGGCATGACTGCTGACGGGGCTTCCTTTTCGTAACCTAGCATAACGTTATCGCAAATACATTCTAGGAAAGACACTGTACCGGGGCAAGCGATTTTTCACGAAGCGAGATTATATTTCATAATATAAAAAATGGAACAGGTGTCCAGTCCACTCTTTTGATAGGGATCAAGGGATGGCTGAACCTGCGCGAAAGCCCTCTTTTCCCGGAATTTTCCGCCGTGCTGGCGCGTTTTTGGGCGCGGCAAACGGATCAGAGAGGCGCCAGCGACGTAATTCCTGCCACTTTCCATGCTTGGCCGCAGGCTCGTGTTCTAAAATGCCCGCGAATCGGAATAAATAGACAATGGCCAGTACGCCCAAACCCTCCATTACTACCCAGTTTCACAACCATGCACGCACCCGCCGGCGCGGCTGGTATTGGCTGACCCCCGTCCTGGTGCTGGGGCTTTACCTGTGCGTGATGGGCGCCTTCTTCTGGCTGCAGCATCTGCGCGACGACAGCGTGATGTTCGTCACCATCGACCAGGAGATTCGCCAGCAGCGGCTGCTGTGGGTGGTCATTGGCCTGTCTATCGTTATCGTCATCAGTCTGCTGGCACTTTGGCGCTATACCCGTTACCGCTGGAATGCCGAAGCCGCGCTGATTGCGGAAACCAGTTTCCGCCGGGCCATGGAAAACTCCATGTCCACCGGCATGCGCGTGATCGACATGGATGGCCGTATCGCCTACGTCAATCCGGCCTTCTGCAGAATGATAGGCTGGAATGAAGCCGACCTGGTCGGCCGCCGTCCGCCCTTCCCCTATTGGGTGCCGGGCCGCTTCGAGGCGCACCAGCACACCATGGACCTGGTGCTGTCGGGCAATACGCCCAGCAGCGGCCTGGAAGTCGAGGCCCAGCGCCGCGATGGTTCCCGCTTTACCGCGCGCATGTATGTTTCGCCCCTGCTGGACCCGGACAGCAAGCAGATCGGCTGGATGACCTCCATGACGGACATCACTGAGCCCAAGCGCATCCGCGAAGCCCTGACAGCGGCGCACGAACGTTTCATGACGGTGCTCGAAGGGCTGGATGACGCCATTTCCGTCACGTCCGACAAACAGGAAGGCATGGAGCTGCTGTTTGCCAACCGGACCTACCGCCGGGTGTTCGGCGCCCATGCCAACGGCCACGAAGAATTGCTGGGCGGCCGCCGAGGCCGCTACACCGATGAATCCATAGAGATTTTCTCTCAATCGGCGCAGCGCTGGTTTGAAGTCCGCCACCGCATTCTGGCCTGGACCGACGGCCGCAAGGTCCGCTTGCAAGTGGCCCGCGACATTACCGAGCGGCGCGACCACGAAGAAGCCTCGCGCGTGCAGCGTGAGAAAATCCAGCTCACCAGCCGCCTGACCACCATGGGGGAAATGGCCTCTTCGCTGGCGCATGAATTGAATCAGCCGCTCACGGCCATCACCAACTATAGTATGGGGGCAGTCGCCATGGTGCGCGCTGGCCGCACCGATCCCGACTCCCTGCTGCCTGCGCTGGAGAAGGCCGCCATGCAGGCCGAGCGTGCCGGCAAAATCATCAGCCGCATCCGCGAATTCGTGAAGCGCAGCGAGCCGCGCCGCCAGAGCGTTTCCATGCTGGGGATTCTCGAAAATGCCGTGGCCTTTGCCGAGATCGACGCCCGCAAGCGCCGGATCAGCATCGTCCAGGATATTGAACGGGACTTGCCCAATGTGCTGGCCGACCCCATCTTGATTGAACAGGTTCTGCTCAATCTCTTGAAGAATGGCCTGGAAGCCATGGAAAACAGCGATATCGACATCCTGCGTGTGGAGCTGCGCAGGGAGGGTTCGCTGGTGGGCGTATCGGTCATCGACGCAGGCCACGGCCTGGCCGACCCGCAGCGCCTGTTTGAACCGTTTTTCAGCACCAAGTCCGAAGGTTTGGGCATGGGGCTTAACATCTGTCGCACAATAATAGAGTCTCACCACGGCAGGCTTTGGGCTCAGTCCAATCCTACCGGAGGTACCATATTCAGGTTCACCCTGCCCTGTGCCGCGCCGGAAACGGCCAAGCCAGAGGCTCAGTCCGAGGAGAAGCACGCATGAGCACCCCCCAATCCGCCGGCATGGTTTATATCGTTGATGACGACGAAGCGGTACGCGATTCGTTGCGCTGGCTGCTGGAGGCCAATGGCTACCGTGTGACAGCCTTCGATAACGCCGAAGTCTTTCTGTCGCAGTACGACCCGGGGCAGCTCGCCGTGCTAATCGCCGATGTGCGCATGCCGGGCATGAGCGGCCTGGAACTGCAGGAGCAGCTGCTGGCCCGCAAGGCCCCGATTCCCATCATCTTCATCACCGGCCACGGCGATGTCCCGATGGCAGTGGCCAGCATGAAAAAAGGCGCGGCTGATTTCCTCGAAAAACCCTTCAATGAATCCGACTTGCGCCAGATCGTGGGCCGCATGCTGGATCAGGCCGCTGAGCGCCATGACCAGGTGCAGACCCGGCGCAACCGTGAAGCCATGCTGGGCCGCCTGACGGCGCGCGAGCAGCAGGTGCTGGAACGCATTGTGGCCGGCCGCCTGAACAAACAGATTGCCGACGATCTGGGCATCAGCATCAAGACCGTCGAGGCGCACCGCGCCAACATCATGGAAAAACTTCAAGTAACCACTGTGGCCGACCTGATGAAGGTGGCCCTGAACAACAATTAACGGATAGTCCCAATGACCGCACGCATTATCAATGGCTCCGCCCTGGCTCAACAGATCCGGGAAGAAGCCGCCGTCCGCGCCGCCAGCCTGACCGCCGCCGGCATCAAGCCGGGCCTGGCCGTCGTCCTGGTCGGTGAGGATCCCGCTTCCCAGGTCTATGTCCGCAACAAAGTGGCAGCCTGCGAAAAAGCCGGTTTCCATTCGGTCATGGAGCGCTATCCGGCAGACCTGAGCCAAGCCGAACTGCTGGAGCGCGTGCGCGCACTGAACGCTGACCCCGCCATTCACGGCATCCTGGTGCAATTGCCGCTGCCCAAGCATATCGACGCGCATACTGTGATCGAAACCATTGCCCCTGAAAAGGATGTCGATGGCTTCCATATCGCCAATGCCGGCCTGCTGATGACCGGCAAGCCCCTGTTCCGCCCTTGCACGCCCTATGGCGTGATGAAGATGCTGGCCCATGAGCAAGTCGCGCTGCGCGGCGCCGAAGCCGTCATCGTCGGGGCCAGCAATATCGTTGGCAAGCCCATGGCCATGCTGCTGCTGGCCGAAGGCGCCACAGTCACGCTATGCAACTCCAAGACCCGTGATCTGGCGGCGCACACGCGCCGCGCCGATGTGCTGGTCGTGGCCACCGGCCGCCCCGGCATCGTGACTGGCGACATGGTCAAACCCGGCGCGGTCGTCATTGATGTCGGCATCAACCGCGGCGCCGATGGCAAGCTTTGCGGCGATGTCGATTTCGCCTCTGCCAGTGAAGTCGCTGGCGCCATCACACCGGTTCCTGGCGGAGTCGGCCCCATGACCATTGCCATGTTGCTGGTCAATACCATTGAAGCCGCAGAACGCCAGTTGCAGGAGCAGAAGCAGGCATGAACACGAATTCCGGGCTGGACAATAACCCCCTGATGGTGCCGGTGGCGGCGCATATTGACTATGCCGCCATCACGCCAGAACATATCGCGCCAGCGATCGACGCGCTGCTGGAACACGCCAGGCAGGCCGTCGAGGCTGCCGCTTCGCCCGCCCTGCCCGCCACCTGGGATGCGGTGGTGCTGCCGCTGGAGCTGGCCTCTGAACAGCTGTGGCGGGCATGGTCTGTCGTGGGCCACCTGAACTCGGTCGTTAACACGCCGGAATTGCGTGCTGCCTATAACGAGATGCTGCCCAAGGTCAGTGAGTTTTCGACCTGGGTGGGCCTGCATGAAGGCCTTTACAAACAGTATGTGCGCCTGCAGCAGACTGGCGGCTGGAGTGCGGCACGCCAGCGCGTCCTGGAACTGGCGCTGCGCGACTTCCGCCTGAGCGGCGTCGCGCTGGAAGGCGAAGCCCGCGAGCGCTACGCCCGCAATGCAGAGCAGCAGGCCCAGGTTTCGCAGAAGTTTTCCGAGAATGTGCTCGATGCCATCGACGCCTGGGCCTTGTTCGTTGAGGACGAAGCCCAGCTCGACGGCTTGCCTGATGATGTACGCCTGGCGGCCCGCAATGCGGCCCAGGAAGACGGCAAGGCTGGCTGGAAGCTCACGCTGAAAATGCCCTGCTATCTGCCCGTCATGCAATATGCGCGCGACCGCGCCCTGCGCGAAACGCTGTACCGCGGCTACGCCACCGTGGCTTCCGAAAATGGCGATGCGGCATTCGATAATGGCCCGCAGATCGAACAGCTCCTGGCTTTGCGAAGCGAGGAAGCCCAGCTGCTGGGCCATCCGGATTTTGCTGCCTTGCGCCTGGAAACCCGCATGGCTGATAGCGCTGAACAGGTCACGGCGTTTTTGCGCACGCTGGCCCAACGCGCGCGGCCCTATGCCGAAAGCGATTTGGCAGCCTTGCAGGCATTTGCCCGCGATGAACTGACGCTGGACCCCCTGGCGCCCTGGGATGTCCCGTTTGCGGCGGAACGCCTGCGCGAACAGCGCTACGCCTATTCCGACGATACCGTGAAGCGCTATTTCACGCTGCCGCGCGTCCTGGAAGGCCTCTTCGGCGTGGCCCGCTCGCTCTTTGGCGTGTTGCTGGAACCGGCCGACCTCGCCGGCTGGCACCCGGATGTCCGCAGCTATGCGGTGACACAGGCAGACGGTACTGTCCTGGGGCACCTGCATATGGACTTGTATGCCCGTGCCGGCAAACAAGGCGGCGCCTGGGTGGATGGCGAACGCAACCGCCGCCTGGCGGCCACAGGCGTGCAGACGCCGGTGGCCTATCTCATCTGCAACTTTGCCAGCCCCCAGGAAGGACGCCCCGCCCTGCTGACGCATGATGACGTCATCACGCTATTCCATGAAAGCGGCCATGCCTTGCATGCCCTGCTGTCGGAAGTGGATGAACCTGCGCTGTCGGCATTTTCGGCCGTGGAGTGGGATGCCATCGAACTGCCGTCCCAGTTCATGGAGAATTTCTGCTGGGAATGGGAAGTGGTGCAAACGCTGTCAGCCCACGTGGACACTGGCGAGGCCTTGCCACGCGAACTGTTCGACAAACTGCTGGCCGCGCGCAACTTCCAGGGCGGCATGCAAATGCTGCGCCAGATCGAATTTTCGCTGTTCGACATGCTGCTGCACCAGCAAGTGCGCCCCATGGCCATGGCGGATGTTCTCGCGGTCTTGCATGATGTGCGCAAGGAAGTGGCGGTCTTGTTCCCGCCTGCCTGGCACCGCTTCCCCAACAGCTTCTCGCACCTGTTCGCGGGGGGCTATGGCGCTGGCTATTACAGCTACAAATGGGCAGAGGTTCTGTCTGCCGATGCCTATGCGGCCTTCGAAGAAGCAGCGCAACAACATGGCGGCTCCACATTGGATGCTGCCACTGGCGCCCGCTTCCGCAAGGAAATACTCGCGGTAGGTGGCGAGCGCCCGGCAGCCGAATCCTTCCGCGCATTCCGTGAACGCGATGCCAGCATGGATGCGCTATTGCGTCACAGCGGGATGGCGGCCCAGGCGTGAGCCAGCGGTAGCCTGCCTAACAAGAAAGGCCTGCGGCAAATTGCCGCAGGCCTTTTTTCTTGTGCCGCCCTGTTTTCAGGCGGAGGTATCGCCAAATGCCAGGCGCAGCGCATAGGCGCGCACATCCTCAGGCCAGGCGGATATCTGCTCGGACATCTTCAGCGCATCACCGGCAAAAAGCGCCCGGGTTGCCTCTTCATAGCCGGGCAGATCGCCAGCCACGGCAGACATGAAGTGATAGGCCCGCTCCTGCGCCTGACGCCGCAGGTCTTTTGCCGCGCCTGTGCGGCGTGCGTCTTCGACCAATTTCCTGAGTGCGACCGAGGCTCCGCCAGGCTGCGTTGCCAGCCACTCCCAATGCCTGGGCAGCAAGGTCACTTCGCGGGCCACCACCCCGAGCTTAGGACGCCCGCGGCCGCGCTGTCCGGCACCGGCCGGTTCTGCCGCATCTGCTGCTTCATCCTGCGGCTCCGGCGCGGCGGCCTTGACGGTGATAGCAGCCGTCTCAAAGCGCGCCGCGACCTCCTGTTCCGTACCTTGAAGATTGACCTCTACCGTGCGGCCCGTCGCATCATCAAAGGTCAATAAGGCAGCAGGGTCTTGCGCCGCCCTGGCCCGCCAGGCAGCCAGGGCGTTCTCAGCCAGCGCCCCGGAAGCAAGGCGGCGGTGCCCTGCGAAAGTCGTGTATGTGTTTGCAAGTAACTTTGTCATTTTGAGACTCCTGTTTCATGACAGGATCAATTATTACCCGGGTAATAATACAAGTAAATAAAACCCGGGTAATAATATGGGAAGCACAATACACTGTCTCTTCCAGACGACGCCAAGATGCTGCTTTTTCCCAGGAGGAAACCGGCATATGGCCTGTCTCATGGCAAGCCGGGCATAGCGGCACAACCGCTAGCCAGATCCGCGGGCGGCTGGGCGGGCGCAGCAGAAAGCGCGCATACAAAGGTTCTCACACTCATTTACATGCCTGCTGGCGCAGCCGCCGCCTGGTCATAAAAGTCATTCCCGCATGCTGCTATCATCAGGTCAGGGTTGCCACCCTTGGCAAACCATCACGTACGAGACAGGAGAAATGCATGGATTTCATCATCATGATTGTGGTCGGTTTCATCGTGGGCCTGATTGCCCGCGCCATCATGCCCGGCAGGCAGGACATGGGCATTATCATGACCGCCATTCTCGGTATTGTCGGCTCTCTCGTCGGCGGGTTCCTGGGCCGCAGCCTGGGGCTGTATGCAGCTGGGCAGGCAGCAGGCTGGATTGCTTCCGTGATCGGCGCCATCATCGTGCTCTTCATCTACGGTCTGGTAACCAAAAACAAATAAAGCAGTTCATCTCTGCTCAGGTTGCCGGAGACCGTTCCGGCAGCCAAAAATCATCAAGGCCAGGGCGCTCACCACGCCCTGGCCTTGATCGTTATGCCTCCAGCCCAAGGCTGAAGTTTCCGCATGGGTGGGTCAGCTTATCCGGGTCAGCTTGCCCGGGTCAGCTTGGCCTGCGCGTCACGCAGGGCCGTGCGCAGGCCCTCTTCCACGACTGGATGGTAAAACGGCATCTCCAGCATTTGCCCGATGGTCATCTGCTGCTGCACCGACCAGGCCAGCAAATGCCCCAAATGCTCGGCCGCTGGCGCTGCCAGTTCCGCGCCCAGCAGGCGGCCATTGCTGCGTTGCGCGTACACCCGCAACAAACCGGCATTGCGCCGCATGACGCGTGCCCGCCCCTGGTCGCCAAAATCGACCTCGCCAATCACGAACTCGACCCCTGCCTGTTCCAGCTCGCTGTAGCGCTTGCCGGCACTGGCAATCTGCGGCTCGGAAAACACGACGCTCAGGCCGGCACGCCGCAATCCCGGTTCTACCTGGGGGTGGCGCGCCGCATTGCGCCCGGCTATGCGGCCCTCATCACTGGCTTCATGCAATAGCGGCAAGTCGCCATTGGCATCGCCAGCAATATAGACGGCGCTATCACCGGCACGCAGGGTGTTGCGGTCGTAGGCCAGACGGCCGCGCGCGTCCAGCGCCAATCCTGCTTTGGGCAGATCCAGCGCGGCAAGATTCGGGCGCCGGCCCGTCGCCGCCAGCACATATTCGAAGTGTTCTTCCTGCTCGCGGCCTTCGTCATCCAGGAAACGGATGAAAACGCCATGATTGTCCGGCCTGATTTCCTGCATCTGGGCACGGACATCAAGCGCCATTTCAGTTTTGAAGGCGGTCAATGCGGCTGCCTTGACCGCCGGATCACTGATGCCGCCCAGACTGCCGCGCGCTCCGAAGAGACGGGTACGCACACCCAGCCTGTGCAGGGCCTGCCCCAGTTCCAGCCCGATGACGCCTGGCCCGAACACGGCAATGCTGCGCGGCAGGTCGGGCAATTCAAACAGACTGTCATTAATCAGCACACGGTCTCCCAGACCGCTCAGCTCATCCGCGATAAAAGGCGCCGAGCCCGTCGCGATGACCACGGCCCTGGCGTGAATTTCCTCTTCCTGGCCGCTGACCGCCAGAACGCCAGGCGCGGTGAATCGCGCCGTGCCGCGCAATACGTCCGCCGCGGGAATACTTTCCATCCCCTTGAGCACAAAGCCCACGAAACGATCCCGCTCGCGCCGGACACGCGCCAGCACTTCGGCACCGTTTACCCGCAACCCTGACACATGCACCCCGAATGGAGCGCCATCCCGCGCCGCATGAGCGGCCTCTGCCGCTGCAATCAGCAATTTGGACGGCATGCAGCCCACGCGCGCGCAAGTGGTGCCAAACGGGCCGTTTTCGATCAGGACGGCACTGGCCCCCTGATCGCGTGCGCTGCGATAGGCGCCCAGTCCGGCCGTGCCAGCGCCGATCACGGCGACATCCACCATTCGCGCCATGCTCACGCCTCCTTGCGGGTAAAGTCGTAATCTGCCGCAGCAATGCCGCGCTCCACGGCGGCAGCATCCGTCGTGCCGGTCACTGTCAGCGTATGGGCGGCGAGGTCAGCCTGCACCTGCGCGCCCGGCACTGCTTCCTGAATCGCGCCAGTCAGGGCGCGCACGCAGTGGTCGCAGCTCATATCGGGAACCTGGTATTGCAGTATTGCCATGTCATTTTCTCCGTTGCTTGCAGCACCCTCTTCCATCAGGGCATCGGTTCATTCTATCCCAGCCCCTGCCCCGCCGTGCCAGCCGTAATAAAGCGCTTGACCTTATCATTATGGGAAGGTTGACAATACAAGCCTGGCAATCGTGTTGGCCGCGTGCCTCAGCGCAAGCCCCGGCCTTCAGGCCAACGCGCTTCATTGCCCCAACATCGCAACAGCACTACCTGGATTCCTGCCCCGGAGAAAGTCATGAGTACGAAAGCCGATCACCGTGACGCCACACTCGCCGTCGAGCTTGCCATTGATGGCATGACTTGCGCGTCCTGCGTCAACCGTGTACAGAAAAAACTTGCCGCGCAACCCGGCGTCCTGGAAGCCAATGTCAATCTGGCTACCGAACGCGCCAGCATACGCATGCAAACCAGCGGCGCTTCACCCGAGGCGCTGGCGGCCGTCGTCACCGCGGCCGGCTATCCCGCCAGCGTCATTGTTGACCGCGAACGCGTTGCCGCCGAGCAAAGCGCGCGCCAGGAACAGGAGCGGCAACGGCTTAAGCGCGCCTTTCTCACCGCTCTCATTCTGACCTTGCCTGTGTTCCTGCTGGAGATGGGCAGCCATATGGTGCCCGCTATCCACGATCTGGTTCAGCACACGCTGGGCGCGCAACGCAATGCCTGGATCCAAGGCATTCTGACGACCCTGGTGCTGGCCGGCCCTGGCCGTCATTTCTTCCGCGATGGCCTGCGTGCGCTCTGGCAGCGCACGCCTGATATGAACTCCCTGGTGGCGGTCGGTTCCGGCGCAGCCTGGCTGTATTCCGTCGTGGCAACACTGGCGCCGCATTGGCTGCCCGAGGCCTCGCGCCATATTTACTTTGAAGCCAGTGCCGTCATTGTGACCTTGATTCTGCTGGGCAAGATGCTGGAAGCGCGCGCCAAGGGCCGCACCGGCGCGGCCATCCGCCGTTTGGTTGGCCTGCAGGTACGCACAGCAAGGCGTATTCTGCCTGACGGCGCCATCGAAGATGTGGATATTGCCAACATCCATACCGGCGATCTGCTTCGCGTGCGCCCCGGCGAAAAAATTCCGCTCGATGGTGTCATCCGCCAGGGCGAATCGCATATAGATGAATCCATGCTGACGGGCGAACCCCTGCCGGTTTCCCGCAAGGCGGGAGATAGTGTGACCGGCGCGACGCTCAATACCCATGGAAGCCTGGATATTGAAGTCACGCGCACCGGTGAAAACACCACGCTGGCGCAAATCATCCGCATGGTCGAACAGGCTCAGGGCGCCCGCCTGCCGGTGCAGGCATTGGTGGATAAAGTCACAGGCTGGTTCGTCCCGGCCGTGATGACGATCGCCATTCTGACGCTGGTTCTGTGGATGCTGCTGGCCCCTGGCCTGGGCTTTGATTTCGCGCTGGTCAATGCCGTCGCGGTCCTGATCGTGGCTTGCCCTTGCGCCATGGGGCTGGCCACGCCAACGTCCATTATGGTCGGCACAGGCCGCGCCGCCGATCTGGGCATTCTGTTCCGTCAGGGGGATGCCCTGCAAACCCTGCGCGAAATAGATACAGTGGTTTTCGATAAAACCGGCACGCTGACGCAAGGCAAACCGGCGCTCACGCATATGCAGGTCGCGGCAGGTTTTGACGAAACCGCAGTCCTGCAATGGCTGGCCAGCGCCCAAAGCCATTCGGAACACCCCATTGCCCATGCCATTGTGCAAGCGGCCCAGGCCCGCGGCATGACCTTCGGCCAGGTTGACGGGTTTGAAGCCATCAGCGGCGCCGGCCTGGCGGCAAGCGTCGATGGCCATGCCGTGCTCGCGGGCGCTGCAAAACTGATGCAGGATCGCGCTGTCGCCATGGACCCTGAACTGGCAGCGCTGGCGGATCAATGGGGCGCCAAAGGCAATACGCCGTTCTATGTCGCCATAGATGGCCGTATGGCTGCCCTGGTTGCCGTCGCCGATCCGCTCAAGGATGACACCCCGGCCGCCTTGCAGGCTTTGCATGCGCAGGGCATTCGCCTGGTCATGCTGACCGGAGATAACCAGCGTACCGCTGAAGCGGTTGCTGCCAGCCTGGGGATAGACGAAGTCCATGCCCAGGCGTTGCCGGCGGACAAGGTGGCGGTGCTGGCCCAGCTCAAGGCCGCAGGCAAGCGCTGCGCGTTCGTGGGCGACGGCATCAATGACGCCCCGGCGCTGGCTGCTGCCCATGTTGGCATCGCCATTGGCACCGGCGCGGATATTGCGGTGGAATCTGCCGGTGTGGTGCTGATGTCCGGCTCTTTGGCCGGGGTGGCAAATGCCATCGCGCTTTCACGCGCCACCATGCGCAACATCCGCCAGAACTTGTTCTGGGCCTTTGTCTATAACGCCGCCCTCATTCCGCTGGCCGCTGGCGTGCTGTATCCGGCCTACGGTCTGCTGATGTCACCCGTGTTTGCCGCAGCGGCCATGGCGCTTTCCAGTGTTTTCGTGGTGGTGAACGCCTTGCGCCTGAAGGCCTGGCGCCCCCAACCCGCCCCTGCCAACGGAGGACAAGCATGAATATCGGCGCAGCAGCTAAAGCCAGCGGAATTTCCGCCAAAATGATCCGCTATTACGAGGACGCGGGTTTATTGCCCGAGGTACAGCGCAGCCCTGCTGGCTACCGCAATTACCGGGACCAGGACGTTCATACCCTGTGTTTTCTCAGGCGCGCCCGCGACCTCGGGTTTTCCGTCGAACAAATGCGCAGCCTGGTGCAGCTCTGGCAGGATACGTCCCGCGCCAGCGCCGATGTCAAAACACTGGCGCTGGCGCATATCCAGGAGCTGCGCGCCAAGGCGCTGGCCCTGGAACAGATGGCCGATACGCTGGCTCATCTGGCCAGCAACTGCCACGGGGATCAGCGGCCGGAATGCCCTATCATTACAGGCCTTCAGGCGCCGTCCAAGGGCTGACGTAGGCATCAGGCGCCTGCCTGGCCGAGCCCTGCGCCGGCACGGCAGGCGTGCCTATCACCAGATAGCCCATGAAACGGTAGGACAGCGGATCGAAGCCCAGGCCTTCCTGCACCTCTTCGACGGCGGTTCCCAAACCCGTGCTCCAAAATGCGCCATAGCCCAGGAAGTGGGCCGCATTCAGCATATTCATCACGGCCGCGCTGGCGGCTGCCAGTTGTTCCCATTCCGGGGCCTTGGGGTGGTCGTGATGAATTTCGTGCCCCAGCGCGACCACCAGCGGCACCTTGGCCAGCCAGGCACGAACCGCATGTTCTTTTTCCGGGGTCATGCGGGCATCACCAGCGGCCTTTACCGCGGCAATGACAAAATCGGCCAGCCGGCCGATGGCCTCCCCTTCAATCACGCGAAAACGCCAGGGGCGCAAGGAAGCATGGTCAGGCGCCCGGGCCGCTGCCTGCAGGATCAAATTCAGTTCGCGGGCGTCGGGCCCCGGCGCCGTCAGCAAGGAATTCGAACGTCGGGACAACAAAAGTTCCAGGGCGCCGCTAGCCACATCAGACGGATTGCTCATTATCGGAATGTCTCGCTGGGTAGAAAAATAGAGAACCAAAAATAGGGAACCACAAATAGAAGACCAAAAGGGAGTGCCCCGATGGTGAACGGCGCGACAGCGTGGCCGCGCTTTTCATGGAATGGTCTTGAATGAAACCGATTCTCGCACAGTTCTTCCTGCGCGCCGGATTTATCCCTTGCCAGTGACGGGTTTCCCGGCAGCAGCGCCCCCGCCCAAGAGGATGCCTGTCCCGCCTGAAGGCTGGCGGGCAGCGGCTCCGGTGGCATGTTTTAAGGCTGGCTCTGTGGTTTTAGTCCTGTGGTTAGCCCTGTGGTTAGCCCTGAGGTTGACCCTGTGACTGGGGCTGACGGTGTGACCGCCGTTGCGCCCAGGGCAGGACCGCTATGGCCAGCGCGCCGAGCACAAATGCCAAACCAAAAACGCTGAACAGCTCGGCAGGCGCCCATTGCGCATCGATCAGGCGCCCCGCCAGCAGCGGAGACACGATAGCGCCGACCCGGCCCATGCCGATGGCCCAGCCTAAACCTGTCACCCGCTGCGTGGAGCGGTAGATTGATGGCGTCAGCGCATACAAGCCGGCCACGCAGCCATTGACGAAGATACCGATCAGCAAGGCCGCTGCAAACGCCATATTCAGCTCGCCCAGCAAGCGGACAAACCCATACATGAGACAGAAGTTTGCCAGCATGTAGATCATCAGCAGGCGCGGCAAGGCGAAGCGCGCGGCAAGCAGGCCGATCAGCGATGTGCCCACGATGCCGCCTACGTTCAGCAGCACGCCGCCGGTAATGCCCTGCTGATTGGATAAACCGGCACTGACCATGAGCTTGGGCGTCCAGCTCATCACGAAATAAAAGCCCAGCATGACTAGGAAGAAGGCGCACCAGATCAAGAGCGTGGATGGCAGCAAACCAGGCGCGAACAGGCTGCCCACCCCGGCACGCGCGGCCTGTGCCCGATTGGCGCCGGCCGCCGGCAAGGTGTTGATGCCGGGCAAGCCCACCTTGCCCAGCAGACGGTTCACCGCTAGCAGCGCGCCGCGCGGCTGCCGCCCCAGCAGGAAGTCCAGCGATTCCGGCAGCCATAAGCCCATGATGGGCAAGGTCGCCAATGTCGTCAGGCCGCCATACAGAAACACGGACGGCCAGCCCATGGCGGGAATAATCCAGGCCGCGACAATACCGCCTATCGTGGCGCCCAGCGCATACGCGGTTGCCTGCAAGCTGATCGCCAGCCCACGCCATTTCTTGGACGCGTATTCACCGGCAATCACATAGCTGCTGGCAAGAATGCCGCCTATGCCCAGCCCGGTCAGCAAACGCAAGGCACCCAGTTGCACAGGGCTTTGCGCATAGGCCGACGCCACCATGCCGCTACCGGCGACGGCAATGCAAAACATAATCAGCGGACGGCGCCCGAAACGATCGGCCCAGGGCGCGATAAACAAGGAGCCCAAGGCCATGCCGACCAGACCGGCGCTCAGCAGATAGCCCAGCTGGATACCGCTCAATGACCAATGGCTCGCGACTGACGCAGCCGTGAATGCCATCACCAGCACATCGAAGCCATCCAGCATATTGATGAGAAAGCACAGGGAGATCACGCCCCACTGAAAGCGGCTCATGGACTTCTCATCCATCAGCTCATGAATAGGTTTGCTCATATTGGAACCTCGATAAGCATGCGCGCGCTGAGGCGTCAGGCACGCGTCGTCCTGCGCTGCCGTATCACGGCGCAGCGCAGGCTCAGGGACGGGAGTAACGGAAGTAACGGGAAAAACGGGAAGAACGGATACAGGCGTATGCGGCCATGTGAAGACATGGCCGGGCAGCGCCAGAAAGACTTAAGCGCCGTTGCGGGACTTGGCCAGTTCGATGATGCGCCGCGCCTTGTTGGCGCCCACATCCACATGAATATCTATCATCGGCTTCTTGCCGCAACGCAGCATGTTGGCGTACTGGGACTCAATGACGACTTTATCTTCGTCAAACGTCATGATGGTTTGCTCCAGGACTTTGGCGCATATGCCTTCCACATCGCCCACCGGATTGGTCGCCATCGTCCAGAAGTAATGACAGGTCGTCTCGGTTTCGGGCGTAATGCCATGAAAACCGCGCATATGAAAACCGTCGCGCTGCGGGTCGTCCATGCTGGCGGTACCCACGTCCACCGCCCCTGTCCAGATCAGGATATGGGACAAACGGAACTCGATTTCCTGCCAACGGTCCACCCGCCCCTTGAAGGGATACGCCGCCGTATAAGTGGGCGGAGGTTCGGAATCCAGCATATAGCGCGTCACCCGGACAGACTCGTCATCGCTCTCGACTTTCATCTCGGCATTCATGTGTATCTTGGCGTTGCCGCCTATCGTCTTCAGGTGGACGTAACCAAGATGGCTGAGATCCAGCAAGTTATCGTGGATCAGCTGATACGGCGCCTGGTAGTGATAGACGTCACCGCCATAGACGTATTTGCCGGAGCTATGGATGTCATAGGCAGGCGCGTCGAATAGCGGTTCGGCCTGATCCGGCGCGCCAAACCACATCCAGACAATGCCGTCGCGTTCCTGCACCGGGTACGCGCTCACCCTGGCGCGCGACGGAATCTTTTCCTGGCCCGGAATCTCGATGCATTGGCCGGTCGCGTCATATAACAGGCCATGGTAGCCGCAGCGCACGCCACAGTGCTCCACGGTGCCATCGGAAAGCGGCAAGGCGCGATGGCAGCAGCGGTCTTCCAGCGCCGCCACCCGCTGATCTCCCAGACGAAAGAGGACGACTGGCCGGTTCAAGAGCGTGCGGCCCAGCGGCTTATCCTTCAGTTCCGAAGATAGCGCGGCGACGTACCATTGGTTCAAGGGAAACGGGGAAGCGGGAAGCGTAACGGTGTGCGATGGCGCCTCAGCGGGCGCAAGCGTTGCCAAAGACATGGGGACTTTCTCCTGTCGTGTGTGTTAGATATCAAGAACCAGCCGCGGCGATAAAGCCCGCGAACAGCAAGGCGTAAAACAGTCATTGCGCGCGTGTTCGGCTGCCGTCAGGTATTGATCGCGGTGATCCGGCGTGCCGGCAATGAGCTTCGTGACACAGGTGCCGCAGACACCTTGTTCGCATGACACGGGCAAAGAGATGCCAGCCTCATCGAGCACCTCAAAAACAGAGCGCTCTGGCGGAATCAGGTGGACCGCGCCGGTACTGGCAATCTCTACCTCGAAAGCGATGTCCGCCTGCGGACGGCTCGCCGGTACGGCCGCAAAGTGCTCGCGATGCAGCTGTGTTTCCGGCCAGCCGCACAAACTGGCTGAGGTGAGCACATGCTGCATAAAACCATTGGGCCCGCACACGTATAAATGCTGCCCCGCTTGCGGCGGCTTAAGACAGGCCTGCACATCCAGCGGGGAAACATCATCGAAATGCAGGTGCGCGCGGCCTGCGAACGCACTGCTCTCCAGGAAGTCGGCGAATGCCGCTTTGCTGCGGCTGCGGCAGCAATAATGCAGCTCGAAATCCTGCTGCCTGGCCGCCAGTTCCTGAGCCATGCAAAGAATGGGAGTAATGCCGATGCCGCCGGCAAATAGCAGCGTTTTCTGCGCGTGCGGCACCAGCGCGAACAAATTGCGCGGCGGGCTGGCCATCAGCGTCATGCCGACACGGATCTGATCGTGCAGGGCAATCGACCCGCCCCGGGAAGCCGGGTCGCGCAGCACTGCCACGGTATAACTGCCGGGCTGCCCTGCCCCTGAGGGCATGCATAAGGAGTACTGCCGCACCTGGCCTTGCGGCAGATGCAAATCTATATGAGCGCCTGCTTCATAAGCTGGCAAGGGCTGGCCGTTGCTGGCGGCCAGCTGGAAGCTGAACACATCATCGGCTTCACGCGTTTTCTGCGTGACGGTCAAAGTCATCATGTCGGGATTCCACACACAAATATTAGTTGCCTACACAACGATATTTAAATTCCAATTGGTTGCGTAGGCAACCATATTTACCCTAGTATCGGTGCTGCCCAATTTCTGTCAGATCCCCTTCCCCCGCATGCTCAGGGCCGCTGGCGCCCAGGCCTGGCGCATGACGGCAGCCCGAATCAGGGTATGCTGTTTGCCACTCGCTTTATGATGTGCCATACCGGCAGCAGCTGGCTACCAGGGCTATGGGGGCTATTGGAGCAACCGGCGCGCCAGGTTCTGGCTCTGCTTGATGCAGGATCCGGCGCGCAACGCCCCTTCAGGACGACGACTACGCATGAGTTCCACGAAGAAACTTGATCTCGACCGTTATGTGCCGGGATTAGTCACCTTTATCGCTAACAAGCTGTCAGCAGGCGCATCCCTGCTCTATCGGGAAAATTTCGGCATCGGCGTCGTGGAATGGCGTGTGTTATCGATGCTGGCCGTAGAAAACGGCATCCCGGCTCAGCGCATTTGCCAAGTAATCGGCCTGGACAAAAGCGTGGTCAGCCGTTCCCTGGCCTTGCTTCAGAAGGATGGCCTGGTCCATACCGAAGTTGACCAAAGAGACGCAAGACGCCTGCTGGTCCATCTCACGGAAAAGGGCCACACACTGCATGATGAGGTCTTCCAGGTGGCCTCTGCCAGAGAAAAACTGCTGCTCAGCCGCTTCACGGCTGAAGAGCAAAACACGCTTATCCGCCTGCTGAATGTGATGCATGAACAGGTGGACAAGGTCAATGCGCACCCTTACATCAGCCGGGGCAAACGCAAATCCGCCTGAGCGGGCCGGGATCAGCCGCCCAAGATAAAAAACAGGCCGGAAAGCATGGCTTTCCGGCCTGTTTTTTTTTTAAGCCCTAAGGTATCTGGCCGACGAGTTTTAGCGGACGGGCTGGGCCTGATGGGCCCAGGCCTGCCCTTGGGCCCGCTCAATCCTTACCAGCAAAAACCATGGGCTGCGAGCTCAGTCTTGCGCAAATACTCAGGCATCGCCCCAGACGTCGCGGGCGACGTCCATGACCAGCTGCATCTTCTGGCGCTGGGCCGCAACAGCAATATCATTGCCGTGCACGGTACTGCTGAAACCGCATTGCGGCGACAGGGCCAGCTGTTCCAGCGGCGCATATTGCGCGGCTTCGTCGATGCGGCGCTTGATGGCATCCTTGGACTCCATCTCACCGAATTTGGTCGTAATCAGGCCCAGCACCGCCACCTTATTCTTGGGCAGGAAGCGCAAGGGACGGAAGTCGCCAGAACGGTCATCATCGTACTCAAGGAAGTACGCATCGACGTTCATTTCCGCCAGCAGCGCTTCGGCAACCGGCTCGTAATTGCCGGCAGCTGCGTGCGTGCTGCGGAAATTGCCGCGGCACAGGTGAATGCCCAGGCGCATGCCGGCAGGCTTGCGCGCCACGACGCGGTTGATGAAGTCGGCGTAGCGGTGCGGCAGCTCATTGGGGTCGTCGCCGCGCTGACGGGCCGCTTCACGCATGCGTTCGTCACAGAGATAGGCCAGATTGGTGTCGTCCATCTGCACATAATTGCAGCCCGCGGCCGCCAGCGAATGCAGTTCGTCGGCATAAGCCTGCGCCACGTCATCATAGAAATCAGGGTCCAGCACCGGGTAGTGCTCTTTGCTGATGCCTGCGCGCCCGCCACGGAAGTGCAGCATGGTCGGCGACGGAATCGTGACCTTGGGCACCGAGCCGGCCGTTACATGGGTCTTGAGGAACTGGAAATCCGCCAGCTGGATATCGCGCACATGGCGTACTTTATCGACCACCTTCATGATGGGCGGCGCCAGTTCAATCTTGCCGTTGGGGCGTTCAATCACCGCCGGAATTTCACTGACCACACCCCCCAGC